>NZ_JBYSWF010000013.1:0-114082 GCF_058780865.1 Pseudomonas sp. GP01-A4 | reverse complement strand
GGATTCTAGGGGGTAGGGCGGTTTGACTCCACCTATGATGGTGATAGATAGCTGTGCGGTCGTTGGGGGGCATATCCGTTTCTGCGGTTACGGCGGCTTATGGTTTCGCTCTTACAGCGAGTCACTTTGCAAAAGCGTTCAAAAGTGAGCCGCTGTAAGAGCGGAACCAATACAAGCCATCACTCAAATAACGCATATACACACCAACCCAATAGCGCCCCCACACGATCGGCTATAGTGCCCGACGACTCTGGAAAGGGAGACCCTTCGTGCGAATTGCGCTTTTACTGTCAGCCTGGCTCATCTGCCTGGGCGCCCAAGCCGCCCCCGTGGATGTCGCAACCCTGGACCGCGGCACCTGGCCCGAACGCCTCAGCAGCCCCGCCCTGTTCGACGTCGCCTCACGCGCAGAAATCCTGATGTTCGCCCATACCCTGCTGGCCAGCGAAGCCCTCGACGAGCCCGCCCTCAAGCAGCGCCTGGGCCTGAAGATCATCAACCAGGCCTCGATCGACGACCTGCGCCGTCAACTCTGGCAACGGCTACTGGAAAACTACACCTTCGCCCAACAAAGCTGCGAACAGGACGCCTCCTTCTGCTACCTGGTGGAAAACATGGACGACCTGCGCGAACAAGCCGCCAAATTCGAAGTCAGCGACAACTCCTTCTATATAGGCTGGGCTGGCCCCAGCCGCGCATTCCACGAGCGCTACCTGGATGAACAGTTGCGCAAGGCCGCCCTGTTCCCCCAGATCAGCAGCGAAATCGCGCGCTTCGGCGACCACGAACGCAACGGCGACGAACTCAACGACCGGATGTTCCTGCTGACCTTCGACAGCGGACCGTCCCCGGTCAGCGGCAACACCGACTGGCTCACCGACTACCTGCGCAAACAGAAAATGCACGGCCTCTTCTTCGTGCTCGGCAACAGCCTGCAAACCCGCGTCGAGAAAAGTTCGGCCACCGATGTGCAGGCGCTGTACCAGGGCCAGTGCGTTGGCATCCAGGGCTGGCAGTACCGCTCCCATAGCCACTGGGTCGACTGGCAGTCGTCCATCACCCGCAGCGCCTCCCTGGCGCAAAACCTGATGCCGGAAAACTACCTGCCGCTGTTCCGCCCGCCGTACGGTCAGCGCCGGTCCGACAGCCAGGGATTTTTCCAGTCACAAGGCCTGCAAGTAGCCTTGTGGGACATCGACTCGGAAGACGAACCCGGCAAGCTCAAGGCTGATGAGTCGGCGAACCGCGTGCTCACACTGATGCTGTTGTGGCGGCGCGGGGTGATCGTCTTCCACGACACCCAGGACAAGGCGCGCATCGCTTTACCCTGGCTTTTACACGCCACGGCAGAAAGTGGACTCGGCTGGCAGGATTGCCGCGAAGCGTTTCGCTGAAAAAGCACGAAAAGCCCGGCCCTGTTGGGGCTGAGGTTTTTCAGGGGGGAATTTGAGAGGTATTTCGATACAGGCGGACTTCCGACTTTAACGGTGCAATGCCGGCGCGCCTAGTGCTATTCGTCATCCTGAAAAATAAACTTCAAAAAAGCGTCAAAGTGCTTTTTCCTGTCATGTGTTTTGCGGTATTACGAAGACAGACAGCCGAAACCTGCAACACAGGTGGCGTCTTCCAAGACACCTCTTGTGTGCACCGCACTTGACGCCCCTCAAGTGCGTTCGACGGTCGAATCGAGGCGCAGCACTGTCGCGGTATTGCGTCGACTGGCTCCCACAAAGGTGACCGAGTATGGATGATCATGGACGTAACCCTTCTTCCGACCAGCCAATCCTTTATGTGCTTGATACCAATGTACTGATTCACGATCCAAACGCACTGCTCAACTTCGAAGAACACCACGTCGCCATCCCGATGATCGTGCTTGAGGAGCTCGACAAACTCAAAAGCGGGCACCACAGCGTTGCCGCCGAATGCCGCCAGGCCATCCGCCTGATCGACAAGACCCTCGGCGAAGCCTCCCCCGACGATGTCGAGGTGGGCGTACCGATCCAGCGTGGCAAAGGCGGGCCCAAGGGCTTGCTGTCGATTCTGATGAACAAGCGCAGCGAGCCCAACAGCTTGCTGCCGGAGAATCTGAACGACAACAAAATCATCAACCAATTGATCGACCTGCACGCACGCGACAAGGACCTGCGCCTGGTGCTGGTGACCAAAGACATCAATATGCGCCTCAAGGCACGAGCGTGTGGGATCGCTGCCGAGGACTACAGTACCGACCAACTGGTTGACGACGTGTCAATGCTGTCTCGTGGTTATCACACCATGACCGGCTCGTTCTGGGATCGCGTCAGCAAGGTCGAAACCCGTCAGGACCATGGCCGCACCTGGCACCAGGTACAGCTGATCGACAACCTGCCGGCTGTGCACATCAACGAATTCATCATCGACGAACAGGGTTTTGTGGGCTGGATCAAAGAGATCCAGGTCGACAAGCTGCTGATCCTCGACCTGCATCAGGAACCCCTGTTGCACCAGGAAGCCTGGGGCCTGAAACCGCGTGATATCTACCAGAGCCTGGCGCTGTATGCCTTGCTTGATCCGGACATCCACCTGGTCAACCTGACCGGCGCCGCAGGTTCGGGGAAAACCATCCTCGCCCTGGCCGCCGCCATCGAACAGACCATGGTTACCAAACGCTATCGCCGCATCATCGCCACCCGCAGCGTGCAGGGCCTGGACCAGGAAATCGGTTTCCTGCCCGGCACCGAAGCGGAAAAAATGGAGCCGTGGCTGGGGGCGATCACCGACAACCTCGAAGCCTTGCACATGGATGACGAAAACACCCATGGCAGCGTCGACTACATCCTCAGCAAAGTGCCGTTGCAGTTCAAATCCCTCAACTACATTCGAGGTCGCAGCTTCCAGCAGAGCCTGATTTTGATCGATGAATGCCAGAACCTCACGCCGCACCAGATGAAAACCATCATCACCCGTGCCGGCGCCGGTTCCAAAGTGGTGTGCCTGGGCAACCTGGCACAGATCGACACCCCTTACCTGTCCGCGACCAGCTCCGGGCTGACTTACCTGACGGAACGCTTCAAGGACTTCCCGAACGGCGTGCACATCGCCTTGCAAGGTGTCCCTCGTTCGATTCTGGCCGAATACGCCGAATCTCACCTGTAACCACGGTCAATGTGGGAGCTGGCTTGCCTGCGATAGCATCACCTCGGTGTAACTGACATACCGAGGTGCCTGCATCGCGGGCAAGCCCGACTCCCCCAAAAGCCAGCTCCCACATTTGATCGGCGTTGGGTTTACAATCGGAGCTCCTGATCAGGAGTATCCCTGTGCTGACTCATCTCGATTCCCAAGGTCGCGCCCACATGGTCGACGTCACTGAAAAAGCCGTGACGTTCCGTGAAGCCGTGGCCGAAGCGCGGGTGCGCATGTTGCCCGAGACCCTGAAAATGATTGTCGACGGCGCCCACCCCAAGGGCGACGTGTTTGCCGTGGCCCGTATCGCCGGGATCCAGGCCGCAAAAAAAACCAGTGATCTCATTCCCCTGTGCCACCCGTTGATGCTCACCGGGGTCAAGGTCGAGCTCAGTGCCGATGGCCTGGACGCGGTGCGCATCGTCGCCCGCTGCAAACTCTCCGGGCAGACCGGCGTGGAGATGGAAGCGTTGACCGCGGCCAGTGTTGCCGCCCTGACGATCTACGACATGTGCAAGGCCGTGGACCGTGGCATGACCATCGAAACCATTCGGCTGCTGGAGAAACTCGGCGGCAAGAGCGGGCATTTCAAGGCGGACCAGGCATGAGCATCAACGTACTGTTTTTTGCGCGCTACAGCGAAGCGATTGGCCTGGACTCCCTGGAGATGGAAGGTGACTTCGCGACGGTCGACGCTGTACGCCAGGCATTGGCCGGTGACCCGGAATTCGCAGTGCTCAATGAGGCCAGCCTGATGTGCGCTCGTAACCAGGAACTGTGCGACCTTGAAGAGCCGCTGCAAGCTGGCGACGAAGTGGCATTCTTCCCGCCCGTGACCGGAGGCTGACCATGGCGATTCGGGTGCAGGCCGAGGCGTTTGATCCCGGCGCCGAGGTCAATGCGATGCATGCGGCCAATGTGGGCGTAGGCGCGGTGGTGAGTTTTGTCGGCTATGTGCGCGACTTCAATGATGGCCTGGATGTGGCAGGGATGTTCCTCGAACACTACCCGGGCATGACTGAAAAGGCCCTCGGCAAAATCGCCGTGGAGGCCGAGCAACGCTGGCCGCTGCTCAAGCTGGAAGTGTTGCATCGCATTGGCGCCCTGGAGCCGGGTGAGCCGATCGTGTTTGTTGCGGCGGCCAGTGCCCATCGTCAGGCGGCATTCGATGCCTGCGCCTTTGTGATGGACTACCTGAAGACGCGCGCTCCGTTCTGGAAGAAGGAAAACACCAGCGAAGGGCCGCGCTGGGTGGAAGGGCGCGACAGCGATCACGCAGCCGCTGACCGCTGGAAATAACGTGTGGCGAGGGGCTTGCTGTGGGGAGGGAGCTTGCTGTGGGGAGGGAGCTTGCTCCCGCTGGGCTGCGAAGCGGCCCCAAAAAAAGCGGGAGCGCTGCGCACTCCAGCGGGAGCAAGCTCCCTCGCCACAGCAAGCCCCTCGCCACAGCAAGCTCCCCCGCCACACAGGTCAGGTCGAGGTGTGCAGCCGGTGGGGCGACAGCATCGCTTCGGTCAACCCGAACGCCGCCAATGCATCCGGCAACGGCTTGCCGCGCACCAGCGCCGCACTGGCCTGGCCCATCGCTGGTGAGGTCTGAATCCCATAGCCGCCCTGAGCCGCAATCCAGAACAATCCCTCCACCTGTGGATCGAACCCGCAGACCAGATCACCATCGCTGACGAAACTGCGCAGCCCGGCCCAGGTCCGCGCAGGCCGGCGGATGCTCAGGGTGGTGGCTTCCTCGATGTGATAGATGCCGGTGGCGATGTCCAGCTCTTCCGGTTGCACGTCGTGGGGCTCCACCGGGTCGGCATTGGCCGGTGAGCCGAGGAACATGCCCGCGTCGGGTTTCATATAGAACGAACCATTGAGGGCCGCCAGCTCCGGCCATGCGTGGATGTTCAGCTCGGCGGGTGGAGAGAAGACGAACGCGCTACGACGTTTGGGTTGCAGGCCGATTTTCTGTGCACCGGCCAACTCGCCGATATGGTCGGCCCAGGCGCCGGCGGCGTTGATGATCACCGGGGCGCTGAAGTGTTGTTGGGCCGTGCGCACTTGCCACAGTCCCTGACCGTCGCGGGTCAGTTTCTGCACGTCACTGTCGGTGTGGATTTCTCCGCCATTGCGCCGAATGCCGCGCAGGTAACCTTGATAGAGCGCATCGGTATCGATGTCACACACGGTCGGGTCGTAGATCCCGCCATGGACTTTTTCCCGGCGCAGGATCGGCATCATGGCCATCGACTCCTCGACGTCGAGCAGTCGCGTTTCTGGCACAAGGGCTTTGGCACTTAGGTACTGGCGCTGCAACTCACCGGGGTCGCCAATCAAGTCCACCAGCAATTCGCCCCGTGGGGTGAGCAATGGGTGTTCGGCAAAGCCTGCGGGCGGCTGATCGAAGAAGGCGCGGCTGCCCAGCGTCAGTGCGCGGACCTGGGGCGTGCCATAGGCGGCGATGTACAGGGCGGCGGAACGGCCGGTGGAGTGGTAACCCGGCATCGACTCGCGTTCCAGCACGATGACGCGGGCATGGTGTGACAGCCAGTAGCCGGCGGATGCGCCGGCGATGCCACCGCCGATGATGAGGTAGTCGGCCTGGTTCATGTGTTCCTCCTGGATTTGAAAATGCTGAAACCAAATGTGCAGGCTTGCTTGCTCCTCCACAAGCCCGCTTTCACATTTATATTCAGCCTGGCGATAAAGCAGGAAATCGCTATTTCCTTTTGACCTGAAAATTCCGGAAAAACTGTTATTTCTAACAGTAGGCGGTCCCTTCTATAAAGCGCTTACTTGCATCAGGCCGGTACAAGATGTGGCGTTGATGATAACTGTTCTCTATGTTGGATAAGGAGAAGGAAATGAAAGCGGAAGATCCCAATGTTCGTTTAAAAACGTTTGATATTGAATTCCCTCGCGATGGTGGCAATGTAGTTAATAATGAGGTGTATCTGGGTGGCAAACAGCAATGTCAAGTCAATATAATTGTCCAAAAGGAGAGGAGAAACGCTGAAGGTATATGGGAGCTGGCAGCCTTTGAGGCGACGGAGCTTGAAAGTGCCACGGTGGTTGAGTATTCCACAAACCCAGAAGCGACAATTCCGGCCGGATGGTATTGTGATACAAAAAGGAACGAATTTAACATGGGTCGGTGGTCGGGGGTGCTTGAGGAACCCAGCATGGCTACAGCCCCTTCTAACCCTATTATTCAGCCGATGCCCGGTATTGGTCCGCTCGAAAATGAGAAGCGATACCTGAGGTGTGATCTGAGATCAACTGGTAATCAGCAGTTTATGGCAAAAATTACGGTGGGACGTAAAACATATACAACCAATATGGAGAGAGATAATGTTAATTATCAATCATCTGTCACTGTTAAGTGTCAAGAGCCCTATACATTGTCTGCTGAGCGGCTCGATCATTGGGCTGATACCGACGCCTTTTCAGTGCAGGGTGTGGATGTGGATATTTATTATTGGACGCCACCCCTTGGGTTGAGATTTGTCGAGAATATACCTCCGACTGATCCCGTAAAATTAAAAGATCCATCTGTTCAGGGGGATCACTTTGATATTTACTACACTCGGGACATTGGGCACGGTATTAGACAGATCGGCGGTGTCATACGGGGTAATACTGTTGGAAACATCACAATGAATAGCCTGCTGAAAAAATCTTCAGGGGGAAATGAACTAATTCCTGCGAACAAGCGCAATACCATCATGCGTGCTGCGCGAGTCAAGGCCTGGTTGAATAACCCCAACACCGATCAACAAGGGGCCAGTATTTGGACAATGGTCGATAGTTATGGCTGCTCGCATCACTATTACCTGACCGAGACCGACAATTACAATGTGATGGTGCTGCGCGCCACTTCAAAACCCTGACGTTCCAGGCATTTCATCCCCTCTCCAAGTGCGAAGCGGTGGACCTATGGACATCTATTCGAACGCGTTTAATTTCAGCGCCCACCTCGGCGGTTCGGTTGACCTGCGTACCGGGCAGTATGGGTGTCTGGTTCGTTTGGCAGTCTTGAGCCCAAAAGGGCCGTTAGAGATCAGCCGAGAGATTGCCTTGGCGTTCTCGATGATGGATACCCGCAACAGTGGCTACGGTAAAGGCTGGAGCTTGTCGAATACCGAATTTGACCCGAACAGCTTCAAGCTTACGCTACTCAACGGTGAACAATATCTAACCCAAGGGCTGCCCTCCGTAGGGGACAATGCTGTTATTACCGACCATAAGTTGAAGGACCTCACCATAAAACGGGTTGCGCAAAATACGCTGCACGTAATTTACAAGGATGGCACTGTCGAAATCCTGCGTCCCCTCAGCATTCCCGGTCCCTATAAGATCAGTGCCATCCAGTTCGAAAATGGCGAGCGGCTGACCTTCCGGTATGGCGGTAATAACTTATTGCAGAGCATTGTTGACGATAAAGAAACCGACCTGTTGATGTTGAAGTATTCCGCCGGATCGCTGGTAACCGCCGATACACTAATTGATGGTAATCGTTATGCCCGTACGCGATTTGAATATACTCATATCGACAATCAACTGACCAAGGTCACGGTTCCTTATGACTTGGCAGGGCCAGTCGCAAGTGAGGCCTATTCGTTTCAGTACCTCAGGTTGCCTGATGCAATGGTAGCTATTTCGCAGGTTATGACACCCATGGGGGGGCAGGAGATAATTCGGTATAACTCAAATGGGCATCAATACGATGCCCGTTTGTATATTCCGGTCGTCACCTACTGGGAGCAAAACCCCGGACGCGGGCAGCCCTCTGTCGTCCGCTCTTATAACTACAGTCCCAACCGTAACTTCACGGGATATCCTCTTAATGGCGGATTTCGCCAGGGCCAGGATAATTTGTATCGGGTGGATAGCGAGTACGCTTATTGGGCGGAAGAAACTTACGTTGATAATAATGGCAAGCCCCTGCGGTCTACCCGCGCCACTTATAATCGTTTTCACCTGTTGACTGAGGAATTAATGCTAGCCAATGGCAGCCAGGTCAAAACCGAGACTGTCTACAATGAAGTTCGGGGCATCCAGTTTCCAAATCAGCCCGCCAATCTCCAACTTCCGAGCCGCATCACCAAGACCTTTGAGCTGTATCCCCAGGGTGGCAAACCCCCAAGGGCGGAAGTGGTCAGTATCACCACCGATGACTTCGGCAACGAACTAAGCCGCACCGAGGCCTCCGGCGTACGCACCGAATACACTTATTACCCGGTGACCGGCGAGCCCCGAAGATGCCCTGCCGACCCCCATGGACTCTTTCAACGTTACCTGAAGCTGGAAAAGCTTTTCCCGGCCAGATCGACCACTGCGGCTCGGACCACTGAACATTCCCACACCGACGTCTCGATAACGGGGGGCGGCTACTTCGTCATGCCGCTTGCCATCAACCTTGAAGGGGGCACCCATACGTCTTATACCTATCATTCTGTGGCCGCCAACACCGCCCTGCATGGTCGCTTGAAAAGCTCCACGACGACGATCGACAAACTCTCTCTGGTCTCCGATTTCACCTGCACCTTCAATGGCGACTCGATCACCGAAGTCCGGAGCTTGAAGGGGCGTGAGCCTGGTCAATGGCTCGAGTCCGCGCGCACGTGGTCACTGACCAATCAGCGTCTGCTCGACATGACACGTGATGCCGTCGGCAGCCTGGCGATGACGTACGATGTCAGTGGGCGGCTGACATCGGAAACCGCCGCGCCAGGCACGCTCCAGATGGCCCGACGTCGTTATGCCTATCACTTTTCGGCCGGGGCCAAGATGGCCCATTTGGTCACCACGGATGCACAAGGCACCGTGCTCTTCACGTATTTCGATGGCATGGGACGCCAGCTCTCTGCTGCGCAATCGCTTGATGGCATCGCGGACAATGACAGGCTTCTGGGTTCCTGGGCGTACGACGCACTCGGGCGGCTCGTGAAGCAAACCCGTCTGGATTATCTGGGTGATGGGCCGCGTACATTGAAAACCAGCCACGCCTATAACATTTGGGGCAACCCGTGGACGGTAACTCAACCCGATGGTCGGGTATTGATCGATGAATATGACCCGCTCCTCAACCGCCGGGTGACGGGGGTGCAAGGTGACGCGCAACTGGAAACCTGGTTCAACGAACACAATCAACCGGCACGGGTTGAGCGGGTGAGCGTTGGCGGTGCGCGCATTGTGGTGGAAACCCGTACTTATGACGGGCTGGGCCGCTGCACGGAGCGCATCGATGCCAGGAAGACCAAGACTGAATACGCCTATGACATTTTTGATCGTGTGGTGCGCAGCCTGGAAACCCCCTCCGACGGAACGCCGCCCTGTGAGCGGTTGACGACGTATGCGCTTGGCACCAGCGAGCCAATGGTGCGCACCCTCACCGTAGACAGCAAGCTGCTTGGCACGCGTGAATACGACAGCCTGGGCCGCGTCATTTCCCAAGCGCGTGGCAACGCAACAGCCACGACCTGGGAGTACAAGCCCAACCAGGTTGCGCCAGTGGCGGTGACTTCGCCGCGCGGTGACCGCCAGGAGTACCGGTATGACCTCGAGCTGGAAACATTGACGGGCGTCCAGATGGCAGGGCATGCGCCGATAGACCTTGAGTACGACCCCATCAGTGGCGCGATGCGACAATCCCTTACAGCCGGGCTCAAGCATGAGATGAGTTACGACGAGAACGGCTATCTCGCCAAGGAAGTTCAGACGCTGGGCAGTCAGGCATTGACTAGCCTGACCAGCTACTCACCGGGTGGGCGGCTGTTGCGGCATACCTCGGCGGATGGGCAGCGCAGTGACCTGAAATATGACCTGTTCGGACGCCTCCAACAGACAACCACCGGTTTTATCGGCACGATCCAGGCTTACGACAGCCTGGGGCGCCCATCGGCGCGAACCCTCAGTTACCAATTCATGCGTCTTACCGACTCGGTGGTCTATGACGCATGGGGGCGTGAGTCAGAACGTAAGCTGGATCAGTTCGGTGCGCTACTGCAGAACATCGTCAGCACCTATTACGACGATGGCCTGCTGGCCACTCGCACGTTGAAAGATGCGAATGACGTCGTGGTCACGGGCGAGACGTTCACTTACGATGGTTATTCGCGGCTCAAATCCTATGTGTGCGACGGCACGCAATTCCCCATGGATCGATTGGGTCGGGCGATCAAGCAGCAGCATTTCAGTTACGACGGTCTCGATAATATGACCGAAGTGCAGACGACATTTACCGATGGCGATAGCGACCGTAGCGAGCGTTTTTTCCAGGGTCAAGATCCTGCTTGCCTGACGCGCGTAACCCACACTAACCCGGTGCAAAACCTGACCCTGAGCTATGACGCCTCCGGTAATTTGCAGCAGGGCACCTCCAGCCGCAGCTTTGCGTACAACGGTTTTGACCAGCTCACTGGTGTGCAGGTCGACGCCCTCAGGTACAGCTATCAATACGACGGCGAAGCACGCCAGGTGCTTGCTGCGCGAGGCAACGAAGCCCCCGTGATGCTGGCCTATGCCGGGGATCGGCTCGACACGCTGGTGGAGGGCAGTAAACGGGTGCATTACGTGCGCGACGGCGACCAGGTGCTGGCCTACCGTGATCACGGTAATCGCGAGCAACTACTGGTCAATGACGGCGCTGGCAGTGTCCGCGGTGTGGTGGCGCCGGGCATGGAGCAGGTGCGCCGGCAGTACGCGCCCTACGGTGACGCCAGGATCGCCTTGGCAGATGGTACGCCTCCTTCGATGGTCCATCTGCAACTGCCCGCATACAACGGCGAACGGCTGGACGTACCGGTCAACCTCTATCACCTGGGTAATGGGCGCCGTGCCTATGATCCCGAACTCATGGTGTTTCTCTCTCCTGATCCCCTCAGTCCTTTTGACGAGGGCGGGATCAACAGCTACGCCTATTGTGGCGGTGACCCGGTGAATTGGTCGGACCCCAGCGGCCTCTTCAGTTTTCCAACATGGGCCCGGTGGGCACTGACCGGTGTTGCACTGGGCATGTCGGTGGTCACCGCTGGGCTTGCAACTGCGGGCTTGCTCGCTGCCATCAGCGCTCAAGCCGCTGTACTGACCATTGCCGGCAAGAGTGCGCTGTTGGCGGCCTCAGGCGCGGCCTCGGTAGGTGGGACGTTGGGGATTGCCGCACTGAGCGTTGAGGCGGTCGACAATCAGATGGGCTGGGATCGCTCCAGTCAAATCAACGTCCTGAACTGGGCATCGCTGACCTTTGCAGCGGTGGGTGTCGCGGCCAGTTTAGGGGGCGCAGGCATAGCGGCGACGGGCGCTTCCCGGGCGGTTGAAGTCGCCGCAAGCCCGGCGGTCCGAAGCTTCAGTCTATTGAGTTCCCAAGCAAGGGCCGGATTGCAGGCCGCTGGCAAGTTGCTGACCGGTGCTTCTTACAAGTTCTTCAATGACATTACGCTGCCAAGCCAAGCCTGGGGGGTGACGCGTTTTGGCTTGCGCGTGGTCAATCTGTACCGCTCGGTCGACGGTCGGATCAGAAAGCGCCAGCCGGCAGCGCCTATCGGGGGCGATGCCGAGAACTTGCAGCAGCCACTGGGGCAGCCGCAACCCCAGCCTCAGGCCCATCGCCTTGTCGATATGTCAGGCAGCAGCTTCACTTTCCATGAGGCCTTTTCGCAGGAGGCCTCGCGTGTTCGCCAACCCATCCTGGCCGAATGGAATTCGGCCTGAGGTCTTCCAGCTTAAGGGCGTTTGCGCTCCACCGGACGCAACAAATGCGTCGGTGGCGTTTCGCAGCTGATCTTGCGGCCCAGCAAGGTTTCGATCGACGGCAACTGATACGAGTCGTCTTCACCGGCAAAGCTGATGGACACGCCCGCCGCGCCCGCGCGGCCGGTACGGCCAATCCGGTGCACGTAGTCGTCCGGCACTTCCGGCAGGGTGAAGTTGATCACGTGGCTGATGCCATCGATGTGAATCCCGCGTCCGGCCACGTCGGTGGCCACCAGCACGCGAATCTTGCCTTCGCGGAAACCTTCCAGGGTCTTGATGCGCTTGTGCTGCGGCACGTCGCCGGACAGTTGCGCGGCATTCACGCCATCACGCACCAGGCGTTCTTCGATGCGGCGCACTTCGTCCTTGCGGTTGGCAAACACCATGACCCGCTCCCAACCGTTGTCGTTGACCAGGTTGTAGAGCAGCTTGTATTTGTCGGCACCGGCCACGGCATAGATATGCTGTTCGACGTTCTCGCTGGCGACGTTGAGTGCCTCGATCTCGACGATGGACGGGTCGGTGGTCCACTGCTTGGCGAGGTTCATCACGTCTTCGGTGAAGGTCGCGGAGAACAGCAGGGTCTGGCGCTCGTTTTTCGGCGGGGTCTGGCGAATGATCTGACGCACTTGCGGGATGAAGCCCATGTCGAGCATGCGGTCGGCTTCGTCCAGCACCATCACTTCGACCATGTCCAGGTGCACGTCGCCGCGCTGGTTGAAGTCCAGCAAGCGGCCCGGCGTGGCCACCAGGATGTCGCAGTGGCGCGCTTCCAGGTGCTTGAGCTGCTTGTCGAAGTCCATCCCGCCAACAAACGTCATCACGTTGAGGCCGGTGTACTTGGTCAGGTCGGTGGCGTCCTTGGCGATCTGTACCACCAGTTCCCGGGTCGGGGCGATGATCAGTGCGCGGGGTTCACCCATGTAGCGCTCTTTTGGCGGTGGGGTCTGCAACAACTGCGTAATGATCGAGATCAGGAACGCAGCGGTCTTGCCGGTACCGGTCTGGGCGCGACCGATGGCGTCTTTGCCGGCGAGGGTGAAGCCCAATACTTGCGCCTGGATCGGCGTGCAGTACGGGAAACCCAGGTCCTGGATGGCGTGCATCAGTTCCGGGGCGAGTTTGAAATCATGAAAGCGGGTTTTGCCTTCCTGGGGTTCGACGGCGAAGTCTTCCAGTTTCCAGGGAATAACCACAGGTTTGGGCGCGCGTTCACGGCGCGGCTTTTCCTGGCGTGGCTCCTGGCGTGGTTGGTCGGCGGCTGGCTCTTCAGCGACGTTAACCGTGGCGGGTGTGGTCACCGGCTCTTTTTTTGGCGAGGCTACAGGTGCGGTCCGGCCAGGCTGCTGGCCGTCATTGCGGCTGCCTTGAACGTGGGCGGGGGCACTGGAACCTGGCGCGAGCTGCTCAGCCTCGCTTTTACCGAACATCTTCTTGAGTGCTTTGAGCACGGTCATCTCATCAATTGGTTAAGGAATGTACGCCGGCCAGTGTAATGCAAGAATCGGGCGCGGCGTAGTGCGTTGGTCATGCGGCTACACAATGGGTGGTTTTCAGACCAGGCGGGCGGCCAACCAGTCACCGATATCGTGTATCTCCTGGGGTAACACTTCGTGGCCCATTGGGTATTCCTGCCATGCAACGGTGACACCGCGCGACTTCAAATGCTCATAGGCGCTGCGACCCATGGCGTTCTGCACCACGTCGTCGTATTGGCCGTGCAGGCACAGCGCCGGAATCCGTTGCTGGCTCGCCGACAATTCGAGTTCGTCACCGAAAGTGGGCGCGTAGGTGGAAAGGGCAATCACGCCACCCAAAGCACCCTGCCATTTCAGGAACGCGGTGTGGAACACCACGGCGCCACCCTGGGAAAAACCGGCGAGGAAAATCCGCGAGGCGTCTATCCCGCTGCTTTTTTGTTCCTTGATCAGGTCGGTAACCATTTTTGCCGAGGCTTCCAGCTCTTCAACACTGATGGAACGCGCCGGGCTCATGGCCTTGATGTCGTACCAGCTCGGCATCTCGTAGCCGCCATTGATGGTCACCGGGCGTGTCGGCGCCTGGGGCAGGACAAAGCGCGTCGACAGGAGTTTTTCCTGCAGGGCTTCGGCCACGGGCAGGAAGTCGTAGCGATCGGCACCCAGGCCATGCAACCAGATTACGCAGGCGTCTGCGGGCTTGGCGGGCTGAAGAATCAAGGGTTCGGTCATGTCTGCTCCATATATGTGCGTGCGCTCCGATTGAGTGCGTCGGAACGGTGCGCGACGGGTTGATCTGTTAAGAGAATGTCGCAAGGTTGAATCTTTTGCTCTTGACCATGGGCTGAAACGACTCAGCCATCAGTCTGGTACGGGGCTTGCTATGTGAAACCCGATGTCAAGGCTCACCCCAGGCGGTAACACTATCAGTGACTGGCGCCTGTGGGATAGCAACTGGACTTAAAGCAAAAACCTCATGCTGTTTGACCCCAAAAAAAGCCAACACGGGTCGATGTCGCCTCATAAGGGTGCGGTGGGGTTCGAGCTCCGACACAACAAGAGCAAAACTGGAGGTTTGAATGAAGGTATTGAAATCCACCCTGGCCATCGTGACTGCGGCTACCGTACTGGGTGTCAGTGGTTTCGCCCAGGCTGGCGCCACTCTGGATGCCGTGCAGAAGAAAGGCTTTGTGCAGTGTGGCGTGAGCGACGGTCTGCCGGGCTTCTCGGTGCCGGACGCCAGCGGCAAGATCCTCGGGATCGACGCTGACGTGTGCCGTGCTGTTGCCGCTGCCGTATTCGGCGACGCAACCAAGGTCAAATTCAGCCAGTTGAATGCCAAGGAGCGTTTCACCGCGCTTCAGTCTGGCGAAGTCGACATCCTGTCGCGCAACACCACCATGACCAGCTCCCGCGATGCCGGCATGGGCCTGAAATTCCCGGGCTTCATCACCTACTACGACGGTGTTGGTTTCCTGGTGAACAACAAGCTGGGCGTGAAAAGTGCCAAGGAACTGGACGGTGCAACCATCTGCATCCAGGCCGGTACCACCACTGAGCTGAACGTTTCCGACTACTTCCGCGCCAACAACCTGAAGTACACCCCGATCACGTTCGACACCTCCGATGAAAGCGCCAAGTCGCTGGAATCCGGTCGTTGCGACGTACTGACCTCCGACAAGTCCCAGCTCTACGCACAGCGCAGCAAGCTGGCTTCGCCGAAAGACTACGTGGTACTGCCGGAAACCATTTCCAAAGAACCACTGGGCCCTGTCGTGCGTAACGGCGACGACGAGTGGCTGGCCATCGTGCGCTGGGTTGGCTACGCCATGCTCAACGCCGAAGAAGCCGGTATCACCTCCAAAAACGTCGAAGCTGAAGCCAAGTCCACCAAGAACCCGGACGTTGCCCGTCTGCTGGGTGCTGACGGCGAATACGGCAAAGACCTGAAAGTGAAGAAGGACTGGGTCGTACAGATCGTCAAGCAGGTCGGTAACTACGGCGAAGTGTTCGAGAAAAACCTCGGCAAGAGCACGCCTCTGGAAATCGATCGTGGCCTGAACGCTCTGTGGACCAACGGTGGCATTCAATACGCACCACCTGTGCGCTGATCGCTGATGGTTCTATCACCCGGTGGGCCAACCGCCGGGTGATGTTCTGTTCCATTATTTCTGGGGCACTTAATGCAAAATCAAATCGGCGCACCAAAACAGAAGCTCAGCTTCAGTGATCCAAAAGTGCGTGCGTGGCTATTCCAGATCATCACGATTGTGGCGGTGGTCTCGTTGGGCTGGTACCTGTTCAACAACACGCAAACCAACCTTCAACACCGGGGCATTACCTCGGGTTTCGACTTTCTTGAGCGCAGTGCCGGCTTCGGCATCGCTCAGCACCTGATCGACTACACCGAATCGGACAGCTATGCCCGGGTCTTTGTGATCGGTCTGCTCAACACCCTGCTGGTGACGGTGATCGGTGTGGTCCTGGCGACCATCCTCGGGTTCATCATCGGTGTGGCGCGCTTGTCGCCCAACTGGATGATCAACAAGCTGGCCACGGTGTATGTGGAAGTGTTCCGCAACATTCCGCCGCTGCTGCAAATCCTGTTCTGGTACTTCGCGGTATTCCTGACGATGCCGGGGCCGCGCAACAGCCACAACTTCGGCGACACGTTCTTTGTCAGCAGCCGTGGCCTGAACATGCCTGCCGCGTTGATGGCGGAGGGTTTCTGGCCGTTTGTGATCAGCGTCGTGGTGGCAATCATCGCCATTGTGCTGATGGCCCGTTGGGCAAATAAACGCTTTGAAGCCACCGGTGTTCCGTTCCACAAGTTCTGGGCCGGCCTGGCGCTGTTGGTGGTGATCCCTGCGCTGTGCGCTTTGGTGTTCGGCGCGCCGCTGCACTGGGAAATGCCCAAGCTGCAAGGCTTCAACTTCGTCGGCGGCTGGGTACTGATTCCCGAGTTGCTGGCGCTGACCCTGGCCCTGACCGTGTATACCGCGGCGTTTATCGCCGAGATCGTGCGTTCAGGCATCAAGTCCGTCAGCCACGGCCAGACCGAAGCGGCGCGTTCCCTCGGGCTGCGCAACGGTCCGACCCTGCGCAAGGTGATCATCCCGCAAGCCCTGCGCGTGATCATTCCGCCGCTGACCAGCCAATACCTGAACCTGGCGAAAAACTCGTCACTGGCCGCCGGTATCGGTTACCCGGAAATGGTTTCGCTGTTTGCCGGCACGGTGCTCAACCAGACCGGCCAGGCCATCGAGGTTATTGCCATCACCATGAGCGTGTACCTGGCGATCAGCATCAGCATTTCCCTGCTGATGAACTGGTACAACAAGCGCATTGCGCTGATCGAGCGGTGAGGAAACCTGCATGAGTACGCATACTTTCAAACCTGATATGCCGCCACCGAACAAAGTGTTCGGGCCGATGGCATGGATGCGCGCCAACCTGTTTTCCAGCTGGCTCAACACCCTGCTGACATTGCTGGCGTTCTACCTGATCTACCTGGTCGTGCCGCCGATCCTGCACTGGGCGATCCTCGATGCAAACTGGGTCGGTACCACCCGCGCCGACTGCACCAAGGAGGGCGCCTGCTGGGTGTTTATCCAACAGCGCTTCGGGCAGTTCATGTACGGCTACTACCCCGGCGACCTGCGCTGGCGCGTCGACCTGACCGTGTGGCTGGCCATCGTGGGTGTGGCGCCGTTGTTCATCTCGCGCTTCACGCGCAAGGCGGTCTACGGCCTGAGTTTTTTGGTGGTGTACCCGATCGTTGCCTACTTCCTGCTGCACGGCGGGATCTTCGGCATGACCAACGTGGCAACCAGCCAGTGGGGCGGCTTGATGCTGACCCTGGTGATCGCCACCGTCGGCATTGCCGGGGCCTTGCCGCTGGGCATCGTGCTGGCGTTGGGTCGGCGTTCGAACATGCCGGCGATTCGTGTGGTCTGCGTGACCTTCATCGAGTTCTGGCGCGGCGTGCCGTTGATCACGGTGCTGTTCATGTCGTCGGTAATGTTGCCGCTGTTCCTGCCGGAAGGCATGGGCATCGACAAATTGCTGCGGGCCTTGATCGGCGTGATCCTGTTCCAGTCGGCCTATGTAGCCGAAGTGGTGCGCGGTGGCTTGCAGGCGATTCCCAAGGGCCAATACGAGGCTGCGGCCGCGATGGGCCTGGGTTACTGGCGCAGCATGGGCCTGGTGATTTTGCCCCAGGCACTGAAGATGGTGATCCCGGGCATCGTCAACACGTTTATCGCGTTGTTCAAGGACACTAGCCTGGTGATCATCATCGGCCTGTTCGACCTGCTCAACAGCGTCAAGCAAGCCGCCGCCGACCCGAAATGGTTGGGCATGGCCACTGAAGGCTACGTGTTCGCCGCCCTGGTGTTCTGGATTTTCTGTTTTGGTATGTCCCGCTATTCCATTCATTTGGAACACAAGCTGGACACAGGCCACAAGCGTTAGGAGTTTTGTGATGAGTGAAGCGATCAAACAGCCTGTGAGCCCTGAAGGCATTATTCAGATGCAGGGCGTCAACAAGTGGTACGGCCAGTTCCATGTGTTGAAAGACATCAACCTGAACGTCAAGCAGGGCGAACGTATCGTGCTGTGCGGGCCGTCGGGTTCCGGCAAGTCCACCACCATCCGCTGCCTCAACCGCCTGGAAGAGCACCAGCAGGGCCGCATCGTGGTCGATGGCGTGGAACTGACCAACGACCTCAAGCAGATCGAAGCGATCCGCCGCGAAGTCGGCATGGTGTTCCAGCACTTCAACCTGTTCCCGCACCTGACCATCCTGCAGAACTGCACGCTGGCCCCGATGTGGGTACGCAAGATGCCCAAGCGCAAGGCTGAAGAAATTGCCATGCACTACCTTGAGCGCGTGCGTATTCCGGAACAGGCCCACAAGTTTCCGGGGCAGTTGTCCGGCGGCCAGCAACAGCGCGTGGCGATTGCCCGTGCGCTGTGCATGAAGCCGAAAATCATGCTGTTCGATGAGCCGACCTCGGCGCTCGATCCGGAAATGGTGAAAGAGGTACTGGACACCATGATCGGCCTGGCGGAAGACGGCATGACCATGCTCTGCGTGACCCACGAAATGGGCTTTGCGCGCACCGTGGCCAACCGCGTGATCTTCATGGACAAGGGCGAGATCGTTGAACAGGCGGCGCCGAATGACTTCTTCGACAACCCGCAGAATGATCGGACCAAGTTGTTCTTGAGCCAGATTTTGCATTGATCCATGGGTAATGCTTGAAACAATAAACCCGGCCTGGTGCCGGGTTTATTTTTGCCATCAATCAAGTTGTCGTCAGGGTCTCGTGCTCTTTATGTACCGTATGCACGGAATTGCGAAGATCTGCGCCTTCACTCAGGATTTTTGCTTCGACCAGCAAGTGGGGGTGACGCTCAAGCAAACGCATCAGGACTACCAGGGATTTGGGGGGCAATACCTCACCGCGCTCGTAACGAGATAAGGCGTTGTGGCCGCCACCCGATAGCAGTTGTACCGTTTCTTTTTGTGAAAGGTGCAGTTTGCGGCGTATGCGCTTCATCTCGGTGCCGACCATCTGCCTGAAACTGTGAACGATTTCATCGCAGTGGTCTGAATAGCGTTCCGCGTCTTCGGGGTCCAGGATCACCTCTCCACATGCCTGGCACTCCCATCCAGACAGATCGTCTATACGGCGATGCAAACCTTTGACTTCCGATGTTTCGCTACGTCCTGAGAAGTGATGCATTCCGTCATGCCTGCCGCAGCTGAAGCATTGCTCTGTTTTCATGGGTTTTTCTCCTTGAAGGAGATCACCGGAGGTTTACCATCCGTGCGGTAGGTCACCTTGATGTAGATCTCCAGATCATGTGAGTGAATGTGATACACATCTTGCCAAACTCGATGGTCGTCATGAGTGGTCATCGACTTGTACAACATCGTGTTTTTCAACTCGAAAATGACCGCCTGCATTTGTTCGATGCTTAAATCAAGATCCTCGCCGCAACGGCGTGCGCTTTGAGTAAATGCTTGCTTTCCAAGCCGCCTGACATCCGCCTTTATCACCGCCAGATCGTAATGAGGTGTGTACTTTTCCATAAGACACCTGAGTCCAATAATTACCCTCTGAGGGTAATTTTACCAATCGAAAATACTGCTCCTTTGCCTGCCCAAGAACCCTAGTGCGTTGCCTTTGTAGGCAACTCCGAATAGGCTGTGGGAAAATTCATCCTATGATTGGATGAAAGGACGAAACCCATGACAGACATCGCCCCCCTGATCAAACGCTCCCTCGTCGATCAAGCCCTCGAACAGTTGCGCCAGCGCATCACCCAAGGCGTATGGGCCATCGGCGAACGCCTGCCCACCGAGCCCGAGTTGTCTGCCGAGTTGGGGATCAGCCGCAACACCGTGCGTGAAGCCATGCGCGTATTGGCATTCTCCGGGTTGATCGAGATCCGCCAGGGCGACGGCAGCTATTTGCGCTCCATGACCGACCCGCTGGGAGCGATGAAAGCCTTGTCCCACTGCACCCTGGCTCAGGCGCAGGAGACGCGGCAGATTCTTGAAGTCGAGGCAGTCGGCTTGGCCGCGTTGCGCCGCACCGATGAAGACCTGGTCGCTTTGCGCGCGGCCCTCAACGCCAGCGGCGACCATTACCACGGTGATCTTGAGCACTACATCAGCTGCGACCTGGTGTTCCACAAACGCCTGGTGGACGCGGCCCACAACCCGGCCTTGAGCGAGCTGTATCAGTACTTCTCGAGCATCGTCGGCGCGCAACTGCGCCAGACCCTGAATATCCAGCCGCGCCGGCAAGCGGTATTCGACCTGCACGGCGCCTTGCTCGATGCCGTGGAGCAACAGGACCCGGAACGCGCCAAGGCCCTGTCCCGGCAGTTGATCAATGAACCTTGAACCCGAGACCACCATGCCCCGTTCAGAAAATGCCCTTGATGAACTGCTGATCGACGCCGAAGCCGATGACGATGAGGTCCAGCACAGCCCGCCGGTGGTAAGCCGTCCGTGGTTGTTGCTGCTGGGCCTGATCCTGGTGGCGCTGAACCTGCGCCCGGCGTTGTCGAGCATGGCGCCGCTGCTCGCTGAGGTCTCCCATAGCCTGGGGCTCTCGGCGGCCAAGGCTGGGCTGCTGACGACGCTGCCCGTGTTGTGCCTGGGCCTGTTCGCACCGTTGGCTCCGATCCTGGCCCGGCGTTTTGGCGCTGAGCGGGTGGTGCTGGGCATTCTGCTGACCCTGGCCGGCGGCATCATCCTGCGCAGTTCATTCGGTGAGGCCGGGCTGTTCGCCGGCAGCCTGCTGGCGGGCGCGAGTATCGGCATCATCGGGGTGCTGTTGCCCGGTATCGTCAAGCGCGATTTCGCCAAACAGGCCGGCACCATGACCGGCGTGTACACCATGGCCCTGTGCCTGGGTGCAGCGCTGGCGGCGGGATCCACGGTGCCCCTGAGTCATTACTTCGGCGACAGCTGGAACATCGGCCTGGGGTTCTGGATTCTCCCGGCGTTGGTCGCGGCGTTGTTCTGGTTGCCACAGGTCGGCCAGAAACACGGCGCGCACCAGGTGGCCTATCGCGTGAAGGGCTTGTTGCGTGATCCGCTGGCCTGGCAGGTGACCCTGTACATGGGCCTGCAATCCTCCCTGGCGTACATTGTGTTTGGCTGGCTGCCGTCGATCCTGATCGGCCGTGGCCTGAGCGCCACCCAGGCGGGCCTGGTGCTTTCCGGTTCGGTGATTGTGCAACTGGCCAGTTCCCTGGCTGCGCCCTGGCTGGCCACCCGCGGCAAGGACCAGCGCCTGGCCATCGTGGTGGTGATGGTGCTGACCCTGGGCGGCCTGTTCGGTTGCCTGTATGCACCGTTGGACGGCTTGTGGGGCTGGGCGATTCTGCTGGGCCTGGGCCAGGGTGGCACTTTCAGCCTGGCGCTGACCTTGATCGTGCTGCGTTCACGGGACTCCCATGTAGCCGCCAACCTGTCGAGCATGGCCCAGGGCATCGGCTACACCCTGGCGTCCATGGGGCCGTTCGCGGTCGGGCTGGTGCATGACTGGACCGGTGGCTGGAACGCCACCGGCTGGATTTTCGCGGTGATCGGCCTGGGCGCGATCATCGCGGGACTGGGCGCCGGGCGTGCGCGGTATGTCGCTGTGACCAGCGAAAAAGTCTAGAGGTACAGCACTTCCATGGTGCTGGAACCATCAATATGCACGTCGCTGCTGAGGTCGAGATTGTTCTTGGCAGCGATCACCGTATCGACCCTGACCAAGCTGCTCAGCGTCTGGAAGGCCGTCGGCCCGCTGGTGCTGCCGACGGTGTCGGTAAAGCCGAGAAAGCTGCGCGAACCGATGTCGATCGGGTTGCTGTTGGCGGTGCGCCAGGCGATCCCGCCGCTGGTGGACTCGGTGCCGTAAACCTCAGGCAGGCTGTCGATCACCGTCTGTTTGGGGTCGAAGGTCAGGGAGTACAGCCCGATCTTGTTGCCGCTCGGGTCCAGTCCCAGCCCGTAGTAGATTTCGCTGTTGACGTTGGCGGTGCCGTCGCGGTTGTCGCTCATGCGCAGGGCGTAGCGAGTCGCTGCCTCGCAGTTGATGGTCACGCTCAGGTAGCGCACCGGCAGGCGTTTGCCGCGATCAATGTTCAACTCCTGTTGGGAAATCTTGCCGTAGTCGATCAGCCCGTTGCTCGACAGCGCCGGTGTACAGGCACTGGGAGTGAGCAAGCCGGTGACGCCGAGTTCGACACTGGAGGCTGCCGTGGCACCGCTGCTGAGGGTCAGCAGGGCAAGTGTTGCGAGAGAACGCTGGCGTAGGTGCATGACCATACTCCTTGATCAGAGGTAGATGATTTCAATCGTGCCCGAACCGTCGAGCAGTACTTCTGTACGCAGGTCCAGGCTGTTCATGGGGGACAGGACGGCGCGCACGCTGATCTGCCCACTCAGGTTCTGGATCGCGGTCGGGCCGGCATTGCTGCCGGGTAGAGCGGTAAAGCCGAGCAAACTGCTGCTGCCGATGGGAATGGGGTAGGCGCTGGAGCTGCTCCAGGCCACGCCACCGGTGGTGGAGTCGGTGCGATATACCTGGGGCAGGGCATCGGCGCGCAGGTCGAAAGGGTCGAAATAGAGGAAGTACCGGCCGATTTTATTACGACTGTCGTCCACTCCCAGGCCGTAGGCGGTTTCGTCGATGCCGCCGGTGGCCGAGCCTTTGCGGTTGTCATGCATGCGCAAGGCGAAATGAGTCGGGCCGTCGCAGCCGATACTCAGCAGCAGGCTGCGGGAGACCAGCCCGGTTTCCTTGTCGGTGTTAAGGCTCCTGGACCACATACGGCCAAAGTCGATGATGCCGCCGTTGGACAGCGTGGTCTCGCAGGCCGCCGGAGCGAAGCCGGCTTGCAGCGACAGCTCCCGGGCGCGGCCGGTGGCGACGGCGTCGATCAAGCCGGTGGCTTCCCAGGTCAGCGCGTCGCGCACTTGCAGGGCGTCGGCCTGTGCCCAGGCATTGACCAGCAATTGCGCCGAGAAGCTGCTGCCGGTGGTCGGCGCACCGTCGCGCAACGGTACGATGGCCTGGTCGGGCCGCCAGTCGAGTGTCCTGCCCCTGGCACTGGGCGCCTGGCCTTGCCCGCTGGTCAACCCCAGTTCAATAGCCTGGCCGTCGAGTACCGCATCGCTGATGTGCACGCGGTAACTGCCACGCTCGGTAAAGCGGTAGCGCTCGGCGGTCGCGGCCAGGGCCCGGTAGAACACGTGCATATCGGTGGGCGTCGGGCAGTTCAGGTTGAGGCTCAGGCGGCGTTCTCCCAGCAGGATTTCTGCGCCGGGGTTGCGCTGCACGGCGCGGTTCATCACGCCGAAATCCAGGCGCGACTGGCTTAGGGTCAGTTGGCATTCGTCGGCGTGCGCCCGGCTCTGGACGATGGCGCCCAGGGCCAATCCCAGCAGTAACAATCGCTTCATCACAGTCTTCCTCATGGCGTCACACAGCGGGCCGGGGCGGTTTCGAAATACACCTGCGGGTCGGCTTTTTCCGCGAGTTCAACCTGCAGTTCACAGCGGCTCATGCCCGGTGCCTTGACCCACAGGGGGCGTGGGTCCAGCACGTTCGGCAGGAACACCTGGCTGCCTTCCTGCACCAGGGTCACGAACTCGCCATCGACGGTACTCACCGTGGCGCCACGGGGCAGCGGCGTGCCGTGGTCGGTGGTCACTGTGAGCAAGGCACGACGGGTCAGGGCCACGCCGAATTCCACGCGATCCACCGCGCCGCGCCCGGCGCTGATGACGGCCAGGCCGTTGCTGATATCGGCGTTGCGCGGCAGCGACTGGGTTTGCACTTCCACGGGGCTGCGCCCGTAGGCGGACACCTGCGGTACCACGGCCTGGCCCTGGAAGTCGGTCCACACCGGGCCGCTGGGCGTAGTGAGCTTGACCCCGGCCATATCGCCGACAGACACCAGCGCAAAGGTGTCGCGCACCGGATAAGGCGAGAAGGTCACGCCACCGCTGTGGGCCACCGCCGCACCGCGCACACCGCCCTGGTAGCTGGAGCGCTCGGCGTCAGAGCGGCTGTAGTTCATGTCCAGTTGTGCATAGCGCGGCAGATAGGACACGCCGAGGGTGGATTCCACTTGTTGGTCGCGGCTGTCGTGCTCGGCGCTGACCCGGTAACTGAGTTGATCGTTGACCTGCTCGTTCACCCCCAGGCCGATGCGATGCTCGCCACCGGAGTTGCGCACCCAGGAGCGCCCACGCCGGTTCTCACCCAGTGGCACGCTCAGGTTCAGGTACACCGCGTTCTCGTTATTCTGCCGGCCGCTGACCTGCCACTCGGCACTGGCCGACAGCGACACGCCGCGCACGCTGGTGCCCCATGAGGCCAGGGCACGGCTGCTGTTTTCGCCGTTGAACGTGGTGGTGCGCGACAGGCCGGCATTGAAGGCGCCCAGCCATGGATGGGCCCAGCCCAGGGCCAGGCTCTGCTGGTCGCGATAGCGGGTGAGGCGACCTTCGTCGTCCCGCGAATCGTAGTAGGCGGCGTCTTCCAGCTCCCGGTAGCCCATGGTGCGGTGGGAGGCGCCGGCGGTGATCGACCATTGCCGGCCCAGGCGCTGGGACAGGCTCAGGTCGGTCTGTACGCCGCGTTCACCCAGGCGTTGGGCATCGGCAATCTGGGTCGACAGTTGTACCTGGCCGTCTGGCCACGGCAACAGGCCGAGGCTGGCACCTGTGGCGCGGTAGTCTTCGGCAGCCAGTGCGCCGGCTCCCAGGCTCAGGCGCGGGTTCAAGGCGCCGCTCCAGCCGCCACTGATCACCCACGGATCGTCGCCGCGCGTATCGCCGATATTGCGCACCCGGCCCGCCCCCAACGAGTAACCCGGGGCTGGCAAGCCGATGCCGAGCATCGCCGCCGGCACGGTGAAGCGTCGCTCTTCGCCGGTGCTTTCCTTGACCGTCACTTCAACGTCGGAGCGTGTGTTCAGGCGCCTCACGTCGGTCAGCGAGAACGGCCCGGCCGGCACCACCGTGGAGTGAATCAGCGCGCCGTTCTGGCGCACCTCGACCTGGGCCGGGCTGTTGGCGATGCCGCTGATGGTCGAGCCCTGTTCCTGGTCCTGCAGGGCCTGTTCGGTAAACAGTTGCATGCCGGTGATCTGCGCCGATGACACTACCGGGTTGTAGAGGTTGATCTGCCCGGCCTGCAACACCGCCTGCTGCTCGGCGAAGGTGCGCTGGGCATAGGCTTCCAGGTGAGTGCTGCGAGACCTGGAATCCTGCCAGGTCTGCACCTGGCGGCTGCGCACGATCCAGTCGCCCGCGTTGAACCCCACTTCGGTATTGGCCGAGCCGAAGCGGTTGGTGTCGTCGCCATAACGGTTGTACAAACCGGTGAGGTCGTAGTTGAGCAAGCCGGCGAACCCTCCGGTTTCATAACCGGACAGCTCACGTTGGCGCGGGCGCAGGGCATCGGTGGGCACCATCAGGCTCACGCTCAGGCTGGCGGGGTCTTGCTCCACCACGGTTTGCGGGTATTCGCCGAGGAAGTCATGGCAGTGGCTGTCGGCCAGCGGGGCCGGTATCACCAGGTCGGCGGCGTCCAGCAGCGGGCGGTCGAAGCACAGCGCGCCCTGGCTGTCGAACTGAACATCAAGGCGGCCACGGCGCTGGCCGTTCACCGTCAGGCTCACGGCGTGGCGGCCGCTGGTGTAGCGCGGTGCGTCGAGTAGCAGGTAGGCCAGCTCCGGGTCGATACCGCGCTGGTGCAGGGTTTGCGCGTCGAAGGCGTCGGCCCAGGCATCGGCCGACAGCAACGCCATGGTCAGTGGCAGCGCGGCCCGCATCCGGGCGGGGCGTAAAGGACAGTCGGGCACGGCTTCGCCAGCCGGGTCAGTGGTTACTGTGTTCACGTAAAGGCACTCAGGTTATGGAAGCCTGCAACGGTTGGCGGGCTTCCCGGTGACAGTCACAGGGCTGTCACTTCGTTATTCAGCGTTTGCGGCGGTTATCGGTGCTTCATAGGCGGCGACGGCAAAGCCGTACACGGTGGCCGGTTGCAGGCGTACGGCCGTGGCGGTGTGGGGCGTGCTGAGCCGCAGGGTTTCGCCGGGCAACACATAAGTGCGCGGCAGCACCAGGCTCTGCTTGCCGGGCAGCAATTGCAGCTCCTGGGCCAGGCGCACCACGTAAGGCGTGGGGTTGGCGACGTTCAGGTGACCGGCGTTCAACGACCAGGTCAGCCCGGTCCAGGGTGTGCGGTTCGGCGCCAGGCCCTTGGGATGAATGATCACCGGCAGGTTCTGGCGCACGGTCACGCCCACCCGCGCATGGCCAGCCTGGGCGGCGTCACGGTCCTTGGGCATGCCTTCGAAGATCACCCGCTTCAGGCGTTGGGTTTTCAGGGGCGTGGGGTTGCGCAGGATAAAGCGCACCAACTGGCTTTTATCGGCCTCGACCCGGGACAGGGGCGGGGTGACGAACAGCAGCGATTCGGTGTCTTCCGGAATGTCTTCCAGGGTGACGTGCAGCAGGGCCAGTTTGCCGTCGGTGTTGGTCACCGACACTGAAGCTTCGCCGTCGGCCTCGTTGACGATCACCACCGAGGTGTCGGGCACCATGCCGTCGGCAAACGCCTGGGTGCTCAGCAGCCAGCCCAGGGCCAGCAAGGTTGGATAGGTCTTCATGACGCAGTTCCTAAAGTGATCACAGGGCTTAGAGGTAACGCAAATCCAGGACCAGTGAGCCATCGAGGGGAACGTCTTGCCTGAGGGTCAGACGGTTCGCCGGGTGGATGGTGGTCTGTGCACGAATCCGGGTGGTCAGGGTGACGATGGGTTCCGGAAACGGTCGGCCGGGACGGGCAAAGCCCATCAGGGTCTTGGGGTGGATAGCCGGTTGGGGAGCCCAGAGGCCGCCTTCGGGGTTTGACACAAGTGACTGCATGGCCTGGCCGTCTCCTTGCGCCGCTTCGAACGCCAGGTCGACGTAACCCAACTGCTCCGCGGGCGCGTTGGGGTTTCTCCCCAGGCCGTAGGTAGTGTCCGGTGCGGCAGACGAATCTTCGCGGCTGTCCAGGCCAATCAGGCCAAACAACAAGGGGCCGCTGCAGTGGATCTCTACCTCCAGCCATTGGGTGGGCAACGGGGTGGGAGCCACCTGGTTGAGGAGATGGGCAGGGATGGTGCCGTGGTCGATGATGCCGCTGCCGGAGAGCGCGATGGTGCAGGAACTGGGGGTGACCAGGCCCGACAGGGTCATCTCGGTGGCGGTGCTGGCAAACACGCTAGAGCCGGTGTTGAGCAATAACAGCGCCGTGCACAGGCGTAGGGTTCTGTTCATCATTCGGTCTTCAATGTGTTCGGTGCAAGTAAGGCGCCTCGCTGCGAACGGCGAGGCCGCGGGTTTACAGGTACTTCACTTCCAGCGTGGCCGAGCCGTCGATCGGGTGTTCATCGCTCAGGTCCAGGCTGTCGGCCCGGGCGATCTGCGCGTACACCACCAGGTCGCTGACGACTTGCTGGATCGGCACCGGCAGCCAGGTGCCCGAGGTTCTATCGCCGAAAGCCGCCAATGCGCTGGGTGGCAGGATCGCGTCCGCCGACTCTGCCCAGGTCGTGCCGTTATCCCCGGATTCCAGCACCGTGACGGCGACAGAGTCTGCGACTGCGTTATTCAGCATCAGGTCGTAGGCCCCCAGCTTCTGCGTACCGTTGATCAACCCCAGGCCGTAGGTGCCGCCGCTGGAGTTGGACCCGGCGCGGTTGTCGGTGCCCTTGACGGCAAAGAGGGTGCCGCCGTCGCAGGTGATGGTCAGTTGCAAGGTGGTGCGTGGCAGTTGTTTGGGGGTCGTGAGGTTCAGGTCTTTGGCGGAGATCTTGCCGTAGTCCACCATCCCTCCGCCGGACAGGCCAGGTGTGCAGGCGTTGGGGGTAATCACCCCTTTGACAGTCAGGTCGACGGTGGACGCCGCCAGGGCAGAGGCGCTGGTGCTGAGCAGCAGCGCGGTGGCCAGGGCATTGAGCGTAAGTTTCATGGGGCACACGTTTCCTTTCGAGTGGGGCCGGTTGAATAAAGGGTTACAGGTACTTCAGTTGCACGGTGGCATGGCCGTCCAGCGGCACTTCGTCGAGCACGGTCAGGCGGTCGGTGCCGTCGACCATCGTGTACACGCGCAGGTCGGCACTGAATTGCCGTATCGCAATCGGGGTGTTCGCACCGCCGTTGGTGGCGACCGAGGTCTGGGTGTAGTGGCCCAGGTAAATCGACGGGAGCCAGGTCACCCCGCCATCGGTCGAGTTGATCGTCTTGACCGTGACGCCGTCCGCGACCGGGTTGAGCAGGCCGAATGCGGTGGCGCCAAGTTTTTCGCCACTGTCCGTCAGCCCCAGGCCATGCCAGTAGTCGTTAATTGCCGAAGTGCCGGCGCGGTTATCGATCGTGCTCAGCGCGATGAACGTTGGCGCTTCACACAGGACTTCCATTTGCATGGTCTCTGGCAGCAGTGAGGTAGGGCTGTCGGTGTTGAGTTCCTTGGCCGGCATTTTTCCGTAATCCACCACGCCTCCGCCGGAGAGCATGGGTTCACAGGCATTGGGTGTGATGGTGCCCGTGACGGCGAAGTCGGTACTGCTGGCGGCCAGTACGGTGGGGGCCAGCAGCAACGTGGCGAGGAAGACAGCGGGTGAGGAATTCATCATCGAGCAGCACCTTTTTGGTTGCAGGTCAGGGGCGAAGGTGGGTTACAGGTAGAGCACTTCAATGGTGGCCGAGCCGTCGATATTGACTTCGTTGCTCAGGTCCAGGCCGTCGGTGCGGTTGATGTAGCCGCTGTAGGCCACGGGGGTGACCAGTTGCTGGGTGGCACGCGGGGTGCTGGCGTCTGCCAGGGTGGCGACCGAGAGATAGGTGCCGGTTTCAAAGCTGTTCCAACGCTCCCAGGTGACGCCATTGTCGAAAGACCCGATGGCTTGCACGGTTTCGCCGTCGGCCTGGGGCGGGCTACCGGTGGCGCCAAGGGTCAAGCTGTAGGAACCCAGCTTTTGCGTGCCGTTGATAAAGCCCAGCCCGAAGCCGCTGCCGCTGCCGGAGCCAATACGGTTGTCGGTCGCCTTGAGGGCGAAGATCACCGGCGCATCGCAGGTCACGGTCATTTGCAAAGTGACCTTTGGCAGCGGATAGATCCTGTCTGGGTAAAGGTCCTTGGCCGACATCTTGCCGTGGTCGATCACCCCGCCACTGGACAGGCTCGGCGTGCAGGCATTCGGGGTGATGATGCCCTTGACTGTCAGGTCCACGGTGCTGGCGGCGAAGGCGGGGGCGGTGCCAGTGATCAGCAGGGCGCTGGCGACGGCGATCAGGTGCTTGTTCATGGTTGTATTGTCTCGGTGTTGGATCAACTGACGGGTGCAGCTCACCGCAGCGCAGAAAGAGGCGCGGTTGGGCGTCGGGTCAGTTCGGATAGTTGGCCGCCAGGTGAGTTGGCGGATTGCCCTCTTGGGGTGGGGCGCAATTTAGCGCCGGGGGAGAGGTGGGGAAATACAAGAATTACGACAATCCGCTATCCCTCTAGCTCGCCTGCGTCAAGTCGGAATAGGTGGGCGGAGCTGTAGGAAAAACTGTCTTTTCGTAGTTCTTGTATCGCAAGAGTGGTATTCATGTGGATAGCTTGATTCGGTAATGGGTGCCAGGCGGATGGGTTAAGGATCACCGTCAAGCGCACCCTCACTAGACGATATGCCAGGGCCGTCTGATGGCCCTGGCAGGTCGGCGCCGATATCGAGGTGGCCATGATGCCAAGCGTGTTTGCTGACGACGCCCCCAGGCAGCAAACGGTGCCATGGCGCAGTCCTCCTGTTCACTGGAAGCACCTGAGCGTGCTGATCGTCGAGGACCATCAGGCCTATCGCGCCTTGATGGGCTGGTTCCTGCAAAAATTCGAAGTCGATCACGAACTGGTGTGCAACGGGCAGGCCGCGTTGACCGCCATCGCCCTGCGGCATTTCGACCTGGTGATCAGCGATTGCCGCATGCCGGTGCTGGATGGCTATAGCATGGCTCGTGAGATCAGGCGGCGAGAGGCCGTACACAGCCGCCCGCGTGTGCCGATCATTGCCTTGACCGCCAAACTCTCTGCGGACGATGCGCGCCGCTGCCTCGAGGCCGGCATGGATGCCTGGCTGCTCAAACCGCTGACCCTGGAACAATTGCGCGGGGTGCTGGAGCAGTGGCTGCCACAGCCGCCGGGCGCCAGTACGAACCCGCCTGCCACAGCCTGCGCCGGGGCGCACTGGCCGACTCGTGCCGAACTGATCAGGACATTTGGCGATGAACAGGTGGTGAACCAGATGTTGCGCACCCTGGTGCGCGAGGCCGAGGCTGATTACGCAGGCCTGGTACAGGCTTGCCGCATCGTCGACCCGCATGCATTGGTCGACTGCCTGCATCGCCTGGCGGGAAGCCTGGCGTTTTTTGGCGAGACGGAGCTGGATCGCTGTGCGGGGGAGTTGATCGAACAGGTGCGCAAGCACGGGATCCGGTGCAACAGGCGGGCATTGCAGCGGTTCGACCAGGACCTGCTGGTGTATCTGCGCTATTTGACAGATTTATGACATTTTCAGCGATTCTGTAGGGGGTATTACCTCTGTCTGTGGGCTTAGTTTGTAGGTGGTTTCCTTTTTTGTTGTAGGTAAAAAATCACCCGCTTAAGAACACGGGACGCCATTGAAAACCGCTCCCAGGTGGGCGGTTGTTGCCCGGGACGGACAGGGTTATTTTGCGCAAATCAATTTGCCATCACTCATGGATTTCTATGCTTCGCGTAATTATTGCTGACGATCATCCCATTGTTCGGATCGGGCAGAAGGTGGTGATCGAGGCCAACGGCAAGTGCAAGGTGGTCGGTGAGGCCAACGGCCCGGATGAGCTGTTGCGGGTACTGGGCAGCACCCCTTGCGATGTGCTGGTGACGGACTTCGCCATGCCGGGCGGGCATCAGGCTGACGGCTATGTGTTGTTGGGCTTGTTGCAACGCCAATACCCCGGGGTGCCGGTGATCCTGGTGACGATGTTCGCCAATATCGCCACCCTGCGTGCCTCGTTCGCCGAGGGCGCCCGAGGCATTGTCGCCAAGAGTGCGTCGGCCAAGGAGTTGCCCACGGCCATCAAGGAAGTCTGCGAGGGCAAGACCTTCGTCAGCGAGTCCCTGCGGACCCAGTTGGTGCAGGCCGGCACGGGCGATCAATCACAACCGCCGCAACTGTCGGGCAAGGAACGCGAAGTGGTGCGCATGCTGGCCAGCGGCATGACCGTCAGCCAGATTGCCGCGCGGGTCAATCGCAGCATCTCCACCATCAGCAAACAGAAAAGTACCGCGATGAACCGGCTGTGTATCTCCACCGATGTGGATTTGTTCCACTATGCTCGCAGCAGCGGAATGGTGCCCTGAAGGGACGGGATGAGGTATTCCTGGCGTTGATGCCAGTAGTGTTCCCCGGCCTTGGGGATTATCGTACCGGCCATCCCAACTTCTTTTGCGGAACCTGCCCATGAGCGACGCCCATAACGCCTTGATCACCGAGTTCTACAGTGCCTTCCAGCGCCTGGATGCCGAGGCCATGAGCGCCTGCTACAGCGACGACGTGGTGTTCAGCGACCCGGCATTCGGTGAACTGCGTGGCCGTGATGCCGGCGACATGTGGCGCATGCTGACCACCCGGGCCAAGGACTTTTCCCTGACCTTCGACAGTGTGCGCAGCGATGAAATCACCGGCAGCGCCCATTGGGTGGCGACCTACCTGTTCAGCGCGACGGGCAACACCGTGGTCAACGATATCCGGGCGCGCTTTGTGTTTCGTGACGGCAAGATCTGCGAGCATCACGACCACTTTGACCTGTGGCGCTGGTCGCGGCAGGCGTTGGGCACCAAAGGCCTGTTGCTGGGCTGGACGCCGCTGGTGAAAAACGCCGTGCGGGCCCAGGCGCTGAAAGGGTTGAAGGCGTTCCAGGCCAGTCGTTGATAAGATTGGCGTTCCTTTGGTTTGCCGAATTGATCCGTGACGACTCCTTCTGAAGCCAAACCGTGGTTTGTCTACCTGGTGCGCGCCGCCAATGGCTCGCTCTATTGCGGTATCAGCAATGACCCGGTGCGCCGCTTTGCCATGCACCAGAGTGGCAAGGGCGCACGGTTTTTTCTCTCAAGCCCCGCCGTGGCGCTGGTGTACACCGAGGCATGCATCAGCAAGGCCGAGGCGCTGCGCCAGGAACGGCTGATCAAGAAACTCAAGAAAAGCGCCAAGGAGTGCCTGGCGGCGATCGGCCCATCAGTTTGACTGATAGGTTCCCATGCGCGCCTTTGCCGGGTTTGCAGGCTAAGCTGGACGCTCACTCATTGAGCGGAGCCTGGCATGACTGAGTTGATCCTGCACCACTACCCGCAATCCCCATTTGCCGAAAAGGCCCGCCTGTTGCTGGGCTTCAAGGGCTTGTCCTGGCGTTCGGTGCACATCTCGCCGGTGATGCCCAAGCCTGACTTGACGGCCCTCACCGGTGGTTATCGCAAGACCCCGGTGTTGCAGGTGGGCGCCGATATCTACTGCGACACCGCACTGATCGCCCGCCGCCTGGAGCAGGAAAAGTCCGCGCCGGCGCTGTTTCCCCAAGGCCTGGAGCTGGTCAGCCAAAGCTTCGCCGCCTGGGCTGATTCGACGGTGTTCTCCCATGCCGTGAGCCTGGTGTTCCAGCCGGAATCCCTGGCGGTCAAGTTCGCCAAAGTGCCGCCGGAAATGCTCCAGGTGCTGGTGGCCGACCGCAGCAAATTGTTCAGTGGCGGCACGGCCACCCGTGTGCAACTGGATCAGGCCAAGCATCAATGGCCGGTGATCATCGGTCGTATCAATCAGCAGTTGCAGCACCAGCAGGGCGACTTCCTGTTCGGCGAGCCGTCGATTGCCGACTTCGCCCTGGCGCACCCGCTGTGGTTCCTCATGGGATCGTCGGTGACCTCGCCGCTGGTGGAAACCTATCCTGCGGTGGCCGCCTGGCTCGCCCGGGTGTTGGGTTTCGGTCATGGCACGTCGAGCCAGATGAGCGCCGAGCAAGCCCTGGAAGTCGCGCGCAATGCCACGCCGGCCAACCTGCCGGAAGAAATCTTCGAAGACCCGAACGGCTTCAAGCCCGGCCAGCAAGTGACCATCAGCGCCACCGACTACGGCACCGATCCGGTGGCCGGGGAGTTGCTGTTTGCCGGCCGCGAAGAGCTGATTCTGCGGCGCACCGATGACCGCGCCGGCACCGTGCATGTGCACGTTCCGCGCTTCGGATTTCGGATCCAACCGGCGTGACTGAAATTATTTTCAAATCGGTGTGAGGTAAAGCTGTCGGCCATCCGTGTAGTGCTTGAAACTGCGATTAATTCGCATTAACAGCGTTTTTTACACACGGGTTCTCAAGCATGAAGTCCAGGGCAACGTCGGCGGGTTCGGTTAAACATTGGCTGGGAGCCTCGGTATTGGCAGTTTCGGGGCTGGCGCTGTTGCCCCTGGGCGTGGCGCAGGCGGCCGAGGCGCAGCAGCAGAGCACGCTGTTCAACTTTGCCCTGGCCGCCAAGCCGCTGCCCCAGGCCTTGAGCGACTTCACCCGGGTGACCGGCATCAGCGTGGTCTACACCGACGAAGCGCCGTACGCCATCAAGGCCCCGGCCATCACCGGGCAGATGAGTGCGGCCCAGGCCATGCAACGCCTGCTGGGTAATTCCGGCTTCACCTTCCGCCAGGTCGACGCCCGCACCCTGGCCCTGGAACCGCTGCCCACCGACGGCGCGCTGAACCTCGGCGCCACCACCATCAACGGTGCCGCCCTGGCCTCGGATACCACCAGCTATCAGCCGCCGCCCACCAGTTCGGTGATGCGTTCCCACGGCCTGCTGCTGGAAACCCCACAGACTGTCAACGTTGTACCGGCCCAGGTGATGCGCGATCAACAGCCGCGCAACCTCGACGATGCCCTGACCAACATCAGTGGCATCACCCAGGCCAACACCTTGGGCAGCACCCAGGACGCGGTGATGCTGCGGGGTTTTGGTGACAACCGAAACGGTTCGATCATGCAGGACGGCATGCCGCTGGTGCAGGGCCGCGCGCTGAATTCCACCGCCGAGCGCGTCGAAGTGCTCAAGGGCCCGTCGTCGTTGCTGTATGGCATCCAGGATCCGGGCGGCGTGGTCAATATCGTCAGCAAGAAACCCGAGCTGATCCAATCCACCTCGCTGACCGTGCGCGGCTCGACCTTTGGCGACGGCAAGAACGGCAGCGGCGGCAACCTCGACACCACAGGGCCCATCGGTGACAGCGGGTTGGCGTACCGCTTGATCGTCGATCACGAAGACGAAGATTACTGGCGCAACTACGGCACTCACCGCGAGAGCCTGATCGCACCGTCGCTGGCCTGGTACGGCGACAACACCAAGCTGTTGTTTGCCTATGAGCACCGGGAGTTTCTCTCGCCGTTTGACCGGGGCACCGCCATCGACCCCAAGACCAACCACCCGCTCAACATCCCGTCGACTCGCCGCCTGGACGAGCCCTTCAACAACATGGAAGGCAGCTCCGACCTGTACCGCTTCGAGGCCGACCACGATTTGAATGACGACTGGAAAGCCCACTTCGGCTACAGCTGGAACCGCGAGACCTACGACGCCAGCCAGGTGCGTGTGGTCAAGGTCAACGCCAATGGCACCCTGACCCGCAGCATGGACGGCACCCAGGGCGCACTGACCACCGACCGCTTCGCCACCGCCAGCCTTGAAGGCAAGGTCAACGTCGCGGGCATGCAGCACGACCTGACCTTCGGCCTGGATGACGAGTACCGCAAGATCTACCGGGCCGACCTGATCCGCCAGGCGCCCCGTGGCACGTTCAACTACAACGATCCGGTCTATGGCAATGAAGTGGCGGGCACCACCGTCAGCGCGCCGGACAGCAACCAGACGGACCTGTTGCGCAGCGACTCGCTGTTCCTGCAGGATGCGATCCACCTCACTGACCAGTGGATCCTGGTGGGCGGCGCGCGTTATCAGATGTACGACCAATACGCCGGCAAGGGTGTCCCGTTCACCGCCAACACCGACGGCAATGGCCAGAAGTGGGTGCCACGCGCGGGCCTGGTGTACCGCTACACTGACGAGCTGTCGTTCTATGGCAGCTACACCGAGTCGTTCAAGCCCAACTCCACCATCGCACCGCTGGCGAACAAAAGTGTGCTGGATGGCAGCCTTGAGCCGGAGCAGTCGAAGTCCTGGGAGTTGGGGACCAAGCTCGATATACCGGGGCGCATCACCGCCAGCGCCGCCCTGTTCAACATCGAAAAACGCAACGTGCTGGTGCAGGTCGGCGATGGCTTGACCTCGGTCTACAGCGTCGCCGGCAAAGTGCGCTCCCGAGGCCTGGAACTGGATGCCAGCGGCCAACTGACGGATAAGTGGAGCGTGATCGGCAGCTATGCCTACACCGATGCAGAGGTTACCGAAGACCCGGAATACAAAGGTAATCGCCTGCAAAACGTGGCGAAGAACACCGGCTCGCTGTCGGCGGTGTATGACTTCGGCAGCATTCTCGGTGGCGACCAACTGCGGGTCGGCGCCGGGGCACGTTATGTCGGCGAGCGAGCAGGGGACGCGGCCAACAGCTTCGAACTGCCGGGCTACACCGTGGCCGATGCGTTCGCCACCTATGACACTAAAATCGAGGGGCAGAAGGTCAAGTTCCAGCTCAACGTGAAGAACCTGTTTGACCGCACCTATTACACCTCGGCCGTGAACACCCAGTTCGTGTCCATCGGCGATGCGCGGCAGGTGTCGGTGTCCAGCACTCTGACGTTCTAAATTCGGCTACACCCTATGGCGCGGTAGCCGGCTGCCTCGCCATACGGTTGTCGAGCTGCTAGCGTGGCCGCCATTAATGACTTTGCGGGAACACGATAGCGATGCGGTTGGGACGATGGATACACACCGGCGGGCTGCTGCTGGGCTTGAGCTTGTTGCTGGGCGGTTGCGCCACGGCGCCGAAAACCTCCACCAGCGCCAGTCTCGACCAGTTGCTGGCCGACCCGGCACTGCACGGCGCCAGCGTGTCGCTGATGGTGCGCGATGCCCGCAGCGGCAACACGCTCTACCAGCACAACCCACGCACACGGCTGAGCCCGGCTTCGAGCCTCAAGCTGTTGACCACTGCGGCGGCGATGGATGTGCTGGGGCCGCAGTATCGGTTTTCCACGCAACTGTTGAGCGACGGCATCCGCCAGGGCGCGGTGCTTGACGGCAACCTCTACCTGCGCGGCCTGGGCGACCCGACGATCCAGTGGGCGGATTACCAGGCGCTGGCGGCCAACCTGGCGCAGCAGGGCATCCGGCAGGTGCGGGGCGACCTGGTGTTCGACGACACGTTCTTCGACGCCGAGCGCCTGGGCACCGACTGGTCCCAGGACGATGAAAGCACCTACTACGGCGCGCAGATTTCGGCGCTGACGGTGTCGCCCAATGACGACTTTGATGCGGGCTCCCTGCTGGTCACGGCCAGGGCGCCGGTCGTGGCAGGGCGCCCGGTGACGGTGGAGATCAGCCCGGCTACCGATTACGTGCAGCTCAGCAACCGTGCGGTCAGCGGCGCAGGCAACAGCTATGGAATCAATCGCCAGCACGGCACCAACCTGTTGCGCCTCAGTGGCGCGTTGGCGCCGGGCAGGCAGAGCCCGCAACTGGTCAGTGTGTGGGAGCCGACGCAACTGGTGGCCAACCTGTTTGAACAGGCCTTGGCGCAGCAGGGGATTGTCGTGCAGGGGCGTCGGATGATCGGGGGTGTGACGCCGACCACGGCGACGGTGCTCGCGCTGCATGAGTCGGCGCCGTTGCAGGAACTGATCACGCCGTTGCTCAAGCTTTCCAATAACAACATGTCTGAAGCCTTGCTCAAGAGCATGGGGCGCAAGACCGTGAATGCCGGTACGGCGCCTGCCGGTGTGGCGGCGGTGGCCGGGTTCCTGAAGCGTCAGGGGATTGATACGGCGACGTTGAACCAGGTGGACGGTTCAGGGTTGTCCCGGCGTAACCTGGTGTCGTCGCAGAACCTCACGGATGTGCTGCTGGCCGCCAGCAAACAGCCCTGGTTCAACGCCTGGTACAACGCGTTGCCGGTTGCCGGTAATCCGCAGCGACTGGTGGGCGGCAGCCTGCGTTACCGCCTGCGGGGCACCGCTGCGGAAAACAACCTGCACGGCAAGACCGGCTCCATGAGTGGCGTGTCGTCGTTGACTGGGTATGTCACCGATGCCAATGGGCGCAAGCTGGTGTTTTCGATGGTGACCAACAATTACGTGGTCGCAGGCGCGCGGGTCAAGGCGCTGGAAAACCGCCTGGCCACGGCACTGGCCAACAGCACGGACTATTGAGCACCGAAGATCAAAGGTGGGAGCGGGCTTGCTCGCGAATGCGGTGTGACAGTCAACAGATGTTCTGACTGATCCAGCGCTTTCGCGAGCAAGCCCGCTCCCACATTGGACCTGTGCCGTCAGGCAGATTGCATTTCAAGGCAGGAACGCCTGCCGGTATTCACCAGGGGTGGCGCCCATCGCCTGGCGGAACCGGTTGGTAAAGTGGCTAGCGCTGGAAAATCCGCACGCCAGGGCAATCTCGCCCAGCGGCAACGACCCACCCCGCAACAACTCCCGGGCGCGGGCCAGGCGCCGCGCCAGCAGATATTGATGGGGCGGCAGTCCAAAACTCTCGCGAAACATCCGCGCAAAGTGGTACTCCGACAACGCACACAAGCCTGCCAACTGCCCCAGGCTGATCGGCTCCGCCAGTTGCTGGTCGATGTGCTCCACCAGTTGCCGGCGCTGGTGGGCGGGCAGCCCGCCTTTCAAACGCAAACCCTCGCGCATCCCCACCTGGCTGAGCAAGGTATGGCTGAGCATTTCATGGGCCAGGCTGCTGGTCAGCAGGCGTTCGCCGGGCTCTTTCCAGTTCAGGCTGATCAACTGGTGAAAACGCCGGGCCTGCCGCGCATCGTCGAGGAAGGTGCTCTCGCGCAGTTGCAACTCGCGGGGTTCGCGGTCCAGCAAGGTGACGCAGCCCAGGGCGAATTGCTCGGGGCTGAAATACACGTGGGCCAGGCGGATTTCGCCGTTGATCACCCAGGCCGACTGATGCTCGGCCGGCAAGATGCACAGCTTGTCCGGGCCGCCCTTGGTGCCGGGCTGGTCGCGGCGAAAGGTGCCGGTGCCACCGCCGATGTAGCAGGACAAGGTGTGGTGGTCGGGGGCTTCGTAATCCTGGGCGTCGTGATGGTTGCTCCACAAGGCTGCAGACAAGCCGTCACCGAGCTCGGCGCACAGCTCGAGGCGAGCGTTGGGCGAGCGGTTGAGGGATTGAAAGACTTGCAGGGTTTCCAGTGGCGGCATATTCGTACTCTCTGACGGCTTGCATCCTACTCCCCGCGGCGGCGGCTGTGATCCCGGCAGCCGACAAAAGCGCAAGAATGTGCAAGAGACCTGGTGCCGCCAGGGGCGAAACTGTGGCTCAACCCTCGGAGCCCGCCATGAACCTTTTCCTGTATTTACTCACCGTATTGATCTGGGGCACCACCTGGATTGCCCTCAAGTGGCAACTGGGCGTGGTGGCGATTCCGGTGTCCATCGTCTATCGCTTTGGCCTCGCGGCGCTGGTGCTGTTCGTGATGCTGCTGCTCAGCCGCAAGCTGCAGGTGATGAACCGGCGCGGGCATCTGATCTGCCTGGCCCAGGGCCTGTGCCTGTTTTGCGTCAACTTCATGTGCTTCCTGACCGCCAGCCAGTGGATTCCCAGCGGCCTGGTGGCGGTGGTGTTCTCGACGGCCACCTTGTGGAACGCGCTGAACGCCCGGGTGTTCTTCGGGCAGAAGGTCGCACGCAATGTGTTGATGGGCGGCGGCCTTGGCTTGCTCGGCCTCGGGCTGTTGTTCTGGCCGGAACTGGTAGGGCACACCGCCAGCCCGCAAACCTTGCTCGGCCTGGGTTTGGCGCTGCTCGGTACGATGTGTTTCTCGGCGGGCAATATGCTGTCGAGCCTGCAGCAGAAGGCCGGCCTCAAGCCACTGACCACCAATGCCTGGGGCATGGCCTATGGTGCGTCGATGCTGGCGATGTACTGCGCGGTGCAGGGCATTCCGTTCGACATGGAATGGAACAGCCGGTACATCGGTTCGCTGCTGTACCTGGTGATCCCGGGTTCGGTGATTGGCTTTACCGCCTACCTGACCCTGGTCGGGCGCATGGGGCCGGAGCGGGCGGCGTATTGCACCGTGCTGTTCCCGGTGGTGGCGTTGAACGTCTCGGCGTTTGCCGAGGGCTATCAGTGGACGGCGCCGGCGTTGGCGGGGTTGGTGCTGGTGATGCTGGGGAATGTGTTGGTGTTTCGCAAGCCCAAGGCTGGCGCGCCGATCAATCCAATCTACAAGGCGAAGCAGGTTTAGTGTGGGGGCTCGACAGCTCCCACATTTGATCTCCTTTACCCGAGAATCACCGTTCATTACTTCAGGCCCAGGCGCTTGGCCATTCGTCCCAGGTTGGCCCGGTCCAGGCCCAGCTCACGGGCGGCACTGGCCCAGTTGTGCTGGTGGCGTTCCAGGCAGGCGCTGATGACCTGGCGCTGGTAGTTCTCGGTGGCCAGGCGCAGGTCGCCGGTGACGTCCGGCACGGGGTCGGGCTGCGCTTCGAGCGGTGGCGCGGTGGCGTTCGGCAAGTCCAGATCCGCCGCGCTGAGGCTGAGAATCTTCGGGCGCTCCCGGCAGTTACCCAGGGCTTTCAAGGCGCTGCGGCCGATCAAGTGTTCCAGTTCGCGCACATTCCCCGGCCAGGTATAAGCCAGCAGTGCCGCCTGGGCATCGCTGGTCAGGCGCAGGCTGCCCAGTCCCATGCGTGAGCGGTTCTGTTCAAGGAAAAAGCCCGCCAGCAACAGCACATCGCGACCGCGCTCACGCAGCGCCGGGACTTGCAACGGGTACACACTCAAACGGTGATAAAAGTCGGCACGATAGCGGCCGCTGCGTACTTCTTCGGCCAGATCCCGGTTAGTGGCAGCGATCAGGCGCACATCCACCTGGTGCTCCTTGTCAGACCCCAGGCGCTGCAACTGGCCACTTTGCAGCACCCGCAGCAGCTTGGCCTGCACGGTGAGGGACAACTCGCCCACTTCATCAAGAAACAGCGTGCCGCCATTCGCCAGCTCGAACTTGCCCCGGCGTTCGTTGAGCGCGCCGGTAAACGCCCCGCGCACGTGGCCGAACAGTTCGCTTTCCACCAGGGTTTCCGGCAGGGCGGCGCAGTTGAGGCTGATCAGCGGTTTCTCGGCGCGGTTTGATGCAGCATGGATCGCCTGGGCCACCAGCTCCTTGCCCACGCCAGTCTCGCCGGTGATCAATACCGTCAGGTCACTGCCACCCACCAGGTTGATTTCTTCCACCAGGCGTTTGTGGCTCTTGCTCTGGCCGATCATTTCCTTGTGCTGCTGGCCGCTGGCCTGGCGGTAGATTTCGGCGCGCTGGTGTTCGTCTTCGGCACGCAGGGCCAGGCGTTCAATGCGTTCAGCGACATTGACGGTGGCGGCGGCGAGGCTGGCAAAGGCTTGCAGGGCGTCCAGTTCCACCCGTTCGAAGCGCTCGGTATCCAGGGCGTCGAGGGTCAGCAGGCCCCAGGGCTGGTCGTCGACAAACAGTGGGCAGCCCATGCAGTCGTGAACCTCCAAGTGGCCGTGCAGGCCATCCACCAGGCCGTCATAGGGGTCGGGCAGTTCGCTGTCGCTGTCAAAGCGGGTAGGGCCGGGGCTGCTGAGCAGCACGGCGAAACGCGGATGTTCGCTGACCTTGAAGCGCCGGCCGAGGGTGTCGGTACTCAAGCCATCCACCGCCAGCGGCACCAGCCATTCGCCGTCGAGGCGCAGCAGGGCGGCCGCGTCGCAGGGCAGCAGGGCGCGCATGGCCTGGAGCAGACGCCGGTAACGCTCGCCTTCGGGCAACTCGCGGGACAGGTCGGCGACCAGGGGCAGCAGGGTGGTGAGCAGCGGCTTCGCAGTCATAATGACTCCTTGTAGTCATAGTGACTATATAGCGTAGGAAGTCATACTGACTACATTAATATTAAGTATTTGATTTATAAGGATTTATTAGTTGGCATGAATACTGAGTAGTAAAGGGTATTCAGTAAGAAGACTCAGGAGTCTGCCATGCTTAGTGCCCAAGACGGTGCCATCGTCAAATCCACCGTGCCCCTGCTGGAAAGTGGCGGCGAAGCCCTGATCACCCATTTCTACCGGATGATGCTGTCCGAATACCCAGAAGTACGCCCGCTGTTCAACCAGGCCCACCAGACCAGCGGCGACCAGCCCCGGGCCTTGGCCAACGGCGTGCTGATGTACGCCCGCCACATCGACCAGTTGGACCAGTTGGGCGACCTGGTGGCGAAGATCATCAACAAGCACGTGGCCTTGCAGATCCTGCCGGAGCATTACCCAATTGTCGGTACCTGCCTGCTGCGAGCGATTTCCGAAGTGCTGGGCAGCGAAATCGCCACCCCTGAAGTGATGAGTGCCTGGGGCGCCGCCTATGGCCAATTGGCCGACATCCTGATCGGTGCCGAGGCGGCTATCTATAAAGAGAAGGAACAAGCACCGGGCGGCTGGCGTGGCGCGCGGCCGTTCACCTTGGTCAAGCGTGTGGAGGAGAGCGCGGAAATTATCTCGTTTTACTTCGCGCCTGTGGATAACGGCCCGATCCTGGCCGCCGAGCCTGGGCAGTACATCGGCATGAAGCTGGTGCTGGAGGGCGAGGAAGTGCGCCGCAACTATTCCCTGTCGGCGCGTGGCGATTCGGGCCAGTACCGCATCAGCGTCAAGCGCGAAGCCGGTGGGCGGGTGTCGAACTACCTGCATGACCAGTTCCATGTGGGTGCGACCATCGATCTGTTCCCGCCTTCGGGGGAGTTCACACTGGCGGCCAGCGACAAGCCATTGGTGCTGATCAGCGGCGGCGTGGGCATCACGCCAACATTGCCGATGCTCGAAGCGGCGCTGGCCACCGAGCGTCCGGTTCACTTTATCCACTGCGCGCGTAATGGCGGCGTGCATGCGTTCCGCGAATGGGTGGACGGCCTGGCGGCGCAGCATCCGCAGCTCAAGCGCTTCTATTGCTACGCCGAGGATGATGGCGTGAGCCCGGCGGCGGACAAGGTCGGGATGCTGAGCCAGGAGCAACTGGCGGCGTGGCTGCCGCAGGAGCGCGATGTGGATGCGTACTTCCTGGGGCCTAAAGGCTTCATGGCGGCGATCAAGCGTCACTTGAAGGCCCTGGGTGTGCCGGAAGCGCAGAGCCGGTATGAGTTCTTTGGGCCGGCGTCGGCTCTGGAATAACTTACTCGGTCAAAAATGTGGGAGCGGCGGTGCGACGATTCGACTTGCTCGCGAAGGCGGTGTATCAGGCACACATTCAGTGACTGACACTCCGCTTTCGCGAGCAAGCCCGCTCCCACATTTTGATCTCCATTTTCCCTGATTAATCTCCTGTTAATGCCTCCTGTTTAAACCTCCACACGCCAACTGCTCAACTTTCACCGTCCGCGTGTAAACTTGCGGCCATTGGCACAACCATCATTGGCTAAAGGGAAACGGGGATGATCGACGAATTGCGTTTGGGCAGGGAGCGACGCTTTCTGGTACTGCTGGGCATCATCTGCCTGGCGCTGATCGGCGGGGCGCTGTACATGCAGGTGGTGCTGGGCGAGGCCCCTTGCCCGCTGTGCATCCTGCAACGTTATGCCTTGCTGCTGATCGCGATCTTCGCCTTCATCGGTGCCGCCATGCGCACCACCCGCAGTGTCACGGTGTTTGAAGCACTGGTGACCCTCAGCGCCCTGGGGGGCGTCGCCGCTGCCGGCTATCACGTGTACATCCAGTTCTTTCCGAAGGTCAGCTGCGGCATCGACGTGCTGCAACCGATTGTCGATGGCTTGCCGCTGGCCTCGGTGTTTCCCCTGGGGTTCCAGGTCGACGGCTTCTGTGAGACGCCGTACCCGCCCGTGCTCGGCCTGTCCCTGGCCCAGTGGGCGCTGGTGGCCTTTGTGCTGACGGTGATCCTGGTGCCACTGGGCATTTACCGTAATCGCCAGGGCAACGCCTAAGCGGTTACAACTCAACGCCCCGGCCTTCCTCTAAAGAAGGCTGGGGCGTTTTTGTTTGTAGGCATTTGTGAAGAGGCCGTGACGCGGGGCAAGTTTGGGTGTGCGCAGCGTGCGACATGTTGTCACACGGAAGCTGTCGCAGGACGTTTCTGACGCTCGTAAACGCGCCATAAATTTGCATGAAGCGGCGTTTTATGGCTGTCAGTTCGTCGTCTGGCCGACGCCGCGAGTGGCGTGCGGTCGGCGACATTGCCCGATGTCCGAATGCCTTGTTTTTAGGGGACTTGGATCCGTTTTCGATGCCCTTACAGGCTGTAAGGGATGTGGCAGATTGCCCAATAACACGGCATTTTTTGTGGTTTTTGTCGAGAATCAAACGCGATACGATCGCGGACCTTTGCAATAATGGTGAAGGATTATTGCTGGAAACGATAAAAATTATTTCTGGATAAGACATGGTTTATACATCGCTAGCTAACTACAATCGCCCGCACTGAATGTCCGGTGCTGCTCACCCCTGAGCAAACTAGGGCGGTCGAGAAGCGGATGTAACGTTTCATGCGACCCCAGGTGCCGGCAGCCTTTCAACTATCCGCACCAAATGGAATTGGTCTGTAACAAGGCCTTTGACCAACGAATTCGAATAAGAACTCACCGCTAGCCCGGGACGTGTCGATTCGCGCAAGGTGCGACGGGCAGGCCCTTATTCAATCGAAGAGAAATGCCAACCCTTGGCAGGGTGAAGTGTTGGCGATCAAAACCCAACTGCATTGCGCAAGCTGCTTTAGAGGTCGTGAGATGAGTAAAAACAGGTACCCCCGATTACTAGGCTTTTTGCCGCTGCTTGGCATGATGTTAATGCTGGGAGGCTGCAAGTGGACCTTGCTCGACCCTAAAGGTCAGGTCGGTCTGGATCAACGCAACCTGATCATCACCGCCACCCTGCTGATGCTGTTGGTCGTGGTGCCCGTGATCATCATGACGTTCGCGTTCGCCTGGAAATACCGCGCGTCGAACACCAGCGCTACCTACGCGCCGAAGTGGTCGCACTCCACCAAGATTGAAATCGCGGTGTGGCTGGTGCCGATCCTCATCATCATCGCCCTGGGTTACATCACCTATAAGTCGACCCATGAGCTGGACCCGTACCGTCCGCTGGACTCCGACGTCAAGCCGATCAACATCGAAGTGGTCGCGCTGGACTGGAAGTGGCTGTTCATCTACCCGGACCTGGGTATCGCCACTGTGAACCAGATCCGGTTCCCGGAGAACACCCCGCTTAATTTCCGGATCACCTCCGACGCCGTGATGAACTCGTTCTTCATCCCTGCACTGGGTGGCCAGATCTACGCGATGGCAGGCATGCAGACCCGTCTGCACCTGATCGCGAACGAGAAAGCTGAAATGGAAGGCATCTCCGCCAACTACAGCGGTGCTGGCTTCACCGGCATGAAATTCAAAGCGATCTCGACGAGCCAGGAAGATTTCAACGCCTGGGTAGCCGAAGTCAAGGCCGCACCTAAACAGCTTGATCAAGCTGAATACGACGCCCTTGCCAAACCAAGCCAGAACAACCCAGTCGCCCTGTACTCCACGTACGAGCCGGACCTGTTTCAGAAAATCGTCGACAAGTACGAAGGTATGAAGCCAGGCAAGCCGATCGAGCACGAGAAGAAAGAAGTGGCCGCGGTTGAAGGTTCTGACACGGGCTCGCATTCAACTGCTGGGGCAGAGGAGTAAACGATGTTTGGTAAATTAAGTTGGGATGCGGTCCCGTTCCACGAGCCGATCGTGATGGTGACCATCGCCATGATCGCGCTGGGTGGTCTGGCACTGTTTGCAGGTATCACTTACTTCAAGAAGTGGACCTACCTGTGGACCGAGTGGCTGACTTCGGTCGACCACAAGAAAATCGGCGTCATGTACGTCATCGTTGCCATGGTCATGCTGCTGCGTGGTTTTGCCGACGCCATCATGATGCGTACCCAGTTGGCCATGGCCACCGAGGGTTCGCCTGGCTACCTGCCTCCTGAACACTATGACCAGATCTTCACCGCCCACGGTGTGATCATGATCATCTTCATGGCGATGCCTTTCTTCACCGGCCTGATGAACCTTGCCTTGCCGCTGCAGATCGGTGCGCGTGACGTTGCGTTCCCGTTCCTGAACTCCCTGAGCTTCTGGCTGCTGGTATCCGGCGTAGTGCTGATCAACCTGTCCCTGGGCGTCGGCGAATTCGCCAAGACCGGTTGGGTTGCGTATCCGCCATTGTCGGGCCTGGCCTACAGTCCGGGCGTGGGTGTGGATTACTACATCTGGGCGCTACAGTTATCAGGACTCGGGACGACACTGACGGGGGTCAACTTCCTGGCCACCGTCTTGAAAATGCGCGCCCCGGGCATGAAGCTGATGGACATGCCGATCTTCACTTGGACCTGCACCTGGGCCAACGTACTGATCGTTGCATCGTTCCCGATCCTGGCTGCAACCATGGCGTTGCTGTCGCTTGACCGTTACCTGGATTTCCACATTTTCACCAATGAACTTGGTGGCAATCCAATGATGTACGTGAACCTGTTCTGGGCATGGGGTCACCCTGAGGTGTACATCCTGATCCTGCCAGCGTTCGGTATCTTCTCCGAAGTGATCTCGACCTTCTCGGGCAAGCGCCTGTTCGGTCACCACTCGATGATCTACGCCTCGGGCGCGATCTCGGTACTGGGCTTCATGGTTTGGCTGCACCACTTCTTCACCATGGGTTCGGGGGCCAGCGTCAACGCGTTCTTCGGACTGGCGACGATGCTGATTTCCATCCCGACGGGGGTGAAGCTATTTAACTGGCTATTCACCATCTATCACGGTCGTCTGCGTATCACCAGCCAGGTTCTGTGGACCCTGGGCTTCATGGTGACCTTCGCGATCGGCGGCATGACCGGCGTACTGCTGGCCATCCCGGGTGCTGACTTCGTACTGCACAACAGCCTGTTCGTAATTGCTCACTTCCATAACGTGATCATCGGCGGCGCAGTATTCGGCTACATCGCAGGTTTCAGCTTCTACTTCCCGAAAGCGTTCGGCTTCAAGCTGCACGAAGGCTGGGGCAAGGCTGCATTCTGGTTCTGGATTTCGGGCTTCTTCGTCGCGTTCATGCCGCTCTACGCTCTGGGCTTCATGGGCATGACCCGTCGTCTGAACGCCACGACCAACCCTGAGTGGGTACCGTACCTGTACGTTGCCATGGTGGGTGCACTGATGATCGCTGTGGGTATCGCCTGCCAGCTGATCCAGCTGTATGTCAGCGTGCGTGATCGCAAGCAGAACATGTGCGAATCCGGCGACCCATGGAATGCACACACCCTGGAATGGTCGACTTCGTCGCCACCGCCGTTCTACAACTTTGCCGTACTGCCGAAGGCTGACAGCATCGATCCGTTCACCGAAGCCAAGGAAGACGGTACTGCGTACCAGAAGCCTGCGCGTTACGAACCGATCCACATGCCTAACAACACCGCTACCGGCGTTGTGATGGGCGCGCTGTTGACCGTGTTCGGTTTCGCGATGATCTGGCACATCTGGTGGCTGGCCATCGTGAGCCTGGTGGGCACCATCGGCTACTTCATCGTTCACGCTGCCCGTGATGACCAAGGCTACATGGTGCCGGTCGACGTGATCGAACGCATCGAAGCCGAGCAACACGCTCGCCTGGTTGCCGAGAAGAAGATCCCGGCCAACCGTGTTGAAACCTCGTTGGAACAGGCTTAAACCATGTCGAACTTAGTGACCAATGCTGGACACGCCCATGTCGATGACCATGGGCACGATGACCATCACCACGACTCGGGGCCAATGACCGTATTCGGTTTCTGGCTCTACCTGATGACCGACTGCATCTTGTTTGCGTCGATCTTCGCGGTGTACGCGGTACTGGTAAACAACGTAGCGGGTGGCCCGTCGGGCCACGACATCTTCGAACTGCCTTACGTGCTCGGCGAAACCGCCTTGCTGTTGTTCAGCTCGATCACCTACGGCTTCGCCATGCTGGCCTTCTACAAGGGCAGCAAGAAAGGCGTCCTGGGCTGGTTGGCACTGACCTTCCTGTTCGGCCTGGGCTTCATCGGCATGGAGGTCAACGAGTTCCACCTGCTGATCTCCGAAGGTTACGGCCCGCACCGTAGCGGCTTCCTGTCGGCGTTCTTCACGCTGGTAGGCACCCACGGTCTGCACGTGACTGCCGGTCTGATCTGGATGGCGACCATGATGTATCAGGTCAACAAACATGGCCTGACCAACACCAACAAGACTCGCCTGAGCTGCCTGAGCCTGTTCTGGCACTTCCTGGACGTGGTCTGGATCTGCGTCTTCACCGTTGTCTACCTGATGGGGACTCTGTAATGGCTAATGCACATTCCCATGACAGCCATGATGACAGCCACGGCAGCGTCAAGTCGTACGCCATTGGCTTCATCCTGTCGGTCATCCTGACGCTGATCCCGTTCGGCCTGGTGATGTACCCAACCTTGCCGAAGTCGATCACCTTGATGATCGTCCTGGCGTTCGCGGTGATCCAGGTCCTGGTTCACCTGGTGTACTTCCTGCACCTGGACCGCTCGAAGGCTCAGCGCGATAACGTGATTGCGTTCGTGTTCGCAGGTTTGGTGATCCTCCTGCTGGTTGGCCTGTCGGTATGGATCATGTTCAGCATCCATACGTTCATGATGGCGAAGTGAGGTAAGACCCGATGTCGCTTAAGCACTTTATCCAAATCACCAAACCGGGGATCATTTTCGGTAACGTGCTTTCTGTGGCAGGCGGTTTCTTCCTGGCCTCCAAGGGGCATGTCGATCTGGCCATTTTCCTGGCTGCGATGATCGGCACGTCCCTGGTGGTAGCTTCCGGTTGTGTATTCAACAACTGCATCGACCGCGATATCGACATCAAGATGGAACGCACCAAGAATCGTGTGCTGGTCCAGGGCCTTATCTCCCTGAAACTGGCACTGATCTTCGCGACCATCCTGGGTATCGCCGGCGTGGTGTTGCTGTACAAGGTGGCCAACCCGCTGGCGGCGCTGTTTGCCGTGATCGGCTTCGTCATCTACGTCGGCTTCTACAGCCTGTACCTCAAGCGCAAGTCGGTTCACGGCACGCTGGTGGGCAGTCTGTCGGGGGCGATGCCGCCGGTGATTGGTTATGTGGCTGTGACCAATAGCTTCGACATGGCCGCGTTGGTGCTACTGGTGATGTTCAGCCTGTGGCAGATGCCGCACTCCTATGCCATCGCGATCTTCCGCTTCAACGACTACCTGGCTGCCTCGATTCCGGTTCTTCCGGTCAAGCGTGGCATCAAGGTCGCCAAGAAACACATCCTGCTCTACATCCTGGCCTTCCTCGTGGCGACCTTGATGTTGACCTTCAGTGGCTACGCCGGCATGAGCTACCTCGCCGTTGCCGCCGCCATGGGCATGTACTGGTTGTACATGGCCTGGACCGGCTACAAGGCGGTGGATGACACCGTCTGGGCACGCAAGCTGTTCGTCTTCTCGATCTTCACCATCACCGCCTTGAGCGTGATGATGTCCCTGGATTTCCAGGTGCCGAAAGAGTTGCTGCTGACGTACGCTCACTGAGTGATCGAGCAGTAAAAAACCCCGCCTTCGAAAGAAGCGCGGGGTTTTTTATTGAGGGGCCTTTAAACTATGCCAAATCTTACAAATGCAGGAAGCAGCGTGATGAGTAAAAAAGCCGTTATCGTATTCAGTGGTGGGCAGGATTCGACCACCTGCCTGATCCAGGCACTGGCGCTGTATGACGAGGTGCACTGCATTACCTTCGATTATGGCCAGCGCCATGTGGCGGAAATCGAAGTCGCACAGAAACTCGCCAAACAGCTGGGCGCCACCGTCCACAAAGTGATGGACGTGTCGCTGTTGAACGAGCTGGCCATCAGCAGCCTGACCCGCGACAACATTCCGGTACCCACGGTGAACAGCTCGGGCGAGAGTTTGCCGAGCACCTTTGTGCCAGGCAGGAACATTCTGTTTCTGACCCTCGCGGCGATCTACGCCTACCAGGTCAAGGCGGAAACGGTGATCACCGGGGTGTGTGAAACCGACTTCTCCGGCTACCCCGATTGCCGGGACGAGTTCGTCAAGGCGCTGAACAAAGCGCTGCAACTGGGCATGGAATACGACGTACGCCTGGAAACGCCGTTGATGTGGCTGAACAAGGCCGAGACCTGGGCCCTGGCGGACGATCACCAGCAGCTGGACCTGATCCGCAACCAGACCCTGACCTGCTACAACGGCATTATCGGCACGGGTTGTGGCAACTGCGACGCGTGCAACCTTCGCGCACGTGGCCTGAACGACTACCTCGAAAACAAGGCAGCCGTCATGCAGAGCCTGAAAAGCAAACTGGCGTGATGTCGATCGTTCCCACGCTCCGCGTGGGAACGCATCCCGTGACGCTCCGCGTCACAAAGGCGGACGCGGAGCGTCCAAGGCGGCATTCCCACGCAGAGCGTGGGAACGATCATCAGCTGGCGTGTGGTTGGGCCTGGGTATCGCCCGTGATGTAGCGCTTGAACAGCGAGCGGGCGCCATAGGCCGGCAGGATGTTGAAGAAGGCAAAGCAAACCTTGATCGCGATCTGCACGTAGATCATGTTCAGGATGTCGCTGGTCTGCATGGCGCCGTAGAACGCGATGAAGCAGAACAGGAAACTGTCGATGATCACCGCGAAGAACGTACTCAGGAAAATCCGCAGGAACAGGTACCTGGAATTGGTCAGCTCCTTGATCTTGCACAGCAGGTACGAGTTGATGTTCTCCGACACCAGGAACGAAACCGAAGAGGCGATGAGCACCGACGACACCTGGATGATCACGTCGTTGTAAGGCCCGTCGAGCTTCCAGCCTGGCAAACCGGGGAGGAAGGTCGAGCCGTAGAGCAGGATGATGATCATCGCGTTACTGGCAAACGCAAACAGGATGGCCCGTCTCGCCAGCCGCAGGCCGAACTGTTCGTTGAGCAAGTCCACGATCAGAAACGTCAGCGGGTAAAGGAACGTGCCGGGCGTGACGATAATGCCCAGCGACTCCAGGTAAATAGGTTTGGTCGCGGCGATGCTGGTGAAGATATAGAACGTAAAGAGCAGCAGGTTCAGGATGATGTAAATCATCCATGAGTTCTCGTTGCGGTCGTTGAGGTCGTACGCGGTCAGCGCTCCGCCCTGTGAGTAGAACTTCTTGTACATGTTCTTCACTTCCATTTTGTTTAAATTGTCCATGATTTCGCTGTTCAGCACTTCGCTCAGCTTTATCCGAATGATCTTGCCCGTGGCGATCACCATGATCACCGCCAGGCTCTTGTCATTCTCGAACCCCAGCAACTTGTATTTGCTGTTCTCGACTTCGTGCTCATACGTTGTCATTGAAGCGCTCCTCGATGATATCTCCCACCACACAGATACGATCCGAGCTGACACACGCTTGATCCGTGATAAATAGTTTTTTGCTGAGCCTGTCGTACACCAACTTTTCCTTGTCGTCGCTCGACGTCCCTTTCTGCACGATCAACAAATCGCCCGGCTCGTTGACGCCGGCAATCGCATGTTCCAGCAGCACGGCTATCAAGTTGTAGGAAGTGCCGAAGTAGTAGGTCAGCGGGTACAGCGTGGCGAGTTCGCCAATGCGCTTGTCCATGCTCGCCATGACCTGGCTTTGCTTGATGATCGGCACGGCAGCAGGGTTCATGTTGCCCTGGGGGGAAATACTGCTGTCGATGATCTCTTTTTCTTCGAAGTCGAGGGTCTCGATTTCTTCATAGGAAACGCCGAAGAAATCCGAGATCTTGCGGATGGTGGACTGCTGTACGTTAACGACCTTGCCTTCCAGAATGTTGTAGATCGTGGTTCTGGTCAGGCCGGCCGCGTTGCACAACGACAGCTGCGTCTCTCCGCGGCTTTTGATCAGGTATTTGATATTGCTCTTCAAATACTCGGTGCGTTCTTTTCTGTGAATCAAATGCCCACCACTTCCTTATGTTCTACACAGAGCGTCCATGTTGCGCTGGGGGTGCGTGCTTCGCCGCGGCGCGAAGTGTTGCATGCGCCTGCCACAAGAATAAAGACCGTGATCAGTTTTTTGGCGATTGGCCAGCATTCAGCCAGGAAAAACCGCGTCTTGTCCCCCTGTGTGCGGCCAAAAAGAATCATTTAATTTGGAAAATGTTCATTTTTCTGCTTAATTGCCCTGCGCCCAACGGAAAGGCGCACGGGATTTTCAGGGAAGGAACACAGGACAATGGCAGTCGACACGCAACCACTTACCCACCAGGCCGACCTGCTGCAACGAGGGCTGGCGGATCTACGGGCAGAAGACGCGGAGCTGGCAGCGTTGCTGGATGCGGAAGTCACGCGCCAACACCAGACGCTGTCGCTGGCCGCTTCGTCCTGCGCAGTGAGGCCGAATATCCTGGCGGCGTCCGCCTCGCTGCTGGTCAACGTGACCGCCGAGGGCACGCCCGGCTGGCGTCATCACGCCGGCTGCGAGAATGCCGACCGGGTCGAAGCCCTGGCTGTGCGCCGAGCGCGTGAGCTGTTCAGTGCGCAATACGCAGGCGTGCAATCACACTCGGGGTCGACTGCCAACTATCAGGTACTGGCGGCCTTGCTGGAGCCGGGAGACACCGTGCTCGGCATGGCCCCCGATCACGGCGGGCATCTGAGCCACGCCAGCCCCGTCGCGTTCACCGGCGCGAACTACAAGGCGCTCAGGTACGGCACTACCTCCAAGGGTGTTATCGACTACGACCAGGTGCGCACACTGGCGCTGGCCCATCGCCCGCGCGTGATCATCTGCGGGGCGACGGCCTACTCGCACACCATTGATTTCGCGCGCTTGCGTGCGATTGCCGACGAAGCCGGGTCGATCCTGCTGGCGGACATTTCGACCATCGCCGGCCTGGTCGCCACCGGGCGCCATCCGAGCCCGATCGACGCAGCCCACGTCACTACGCTGTGCACCCATAAACAACTGGGCGGCCCGCGTGGCGGCCTGATCCTTTCCGGTCGCGACGCCGAAACCAAGGTGCCGGGCCTTAAGACCAGCTTCAGCCGGCTCCTCGATCAAGCCGTGTTCCCACGAATGCAGGGCGCACCGGCCTTCAACATGATCGCGGCAAAGGCGGCGGCGTTCGGCTACGCCATGTCCGCGGATTTCGACGCCTGGATGGCGCGTATTCGCACCACGGCCGACGAACTGGCCAGCGCGTTCCAGGCCTGTGACTACGAGGTGGTGGGCGGGCGCAGTGAAAACCACTCGGTGCTGATTCGCTTGCGTGGCGGCATCACCGGCGCCATCGCCCAGGCGGCGCTGGAGCAGTGCGGCATCATCGTGGACAAGCATCGCGCACCGGGAGAGACGCGACCATCATTCGTCGCTGGCGGGTTGTGTATCGGCACCGGCTCCCTGGCGCAACGCCAGCTCGACGCCGATGGATGTCGGCAGGTCGTCGAACTGGTGTGCCGGGTACTCGATGCGGTCACGCCCCTCAACGAGCACAAGTTCACCCTGGATCCGAATGCACAGGAATCCCTGCGCTTGCAGGCTCAAGCCTTGTGCGCGAAGTATCCCCTCGCGGATTACCTGCACAACTGAGCAAACATCCAAATGGATGTTTCATGTTATTGCAGGATAAATTGCTGTACGGTGTTTAAGCGGCTGTTATAGACGGTCGCGTTGTTGCTCATTCTCATCATTAACAAGCTGCACGACAGCTTGGCGTTCTCCTGGCAGTTATAAAAAGGGCTCTTAAAGTCCGTTCAACCTCCGTGAACGAAGTACTCAGCCTTTTGCAGTGAAGTCGAACTAGGCCCGTGCGCCGATAGTTGTTCGACTCATGAGGAGATATCCCGTGATAACCCGAAGAAAACTCCTGTATTCAGGCGCAGCCTTGACCGGTGCTGGCCTGTTTGCCCCGCTGTGGGCAGGTGCCGCGCTGGCGCAGGAAGTCAGCAGCGCCGCCAGCGACGACATTGAATCCTTCCGCCAACTGTCGATGTTCCTCCTCGAACGCTCGAACCTGGATGCCGCCTTGTCCTTGCGCATCCTGGCTCAGTGCACCCGGAACGACCCTGCATTCCCCGAGAAGATCAAAGCCTTGTGGAGCAAGGTTGGCCAGCATCACTTGCGCAACGTCGGCCAGTTGTCCGGCAGCCCGTTCTACGCCGACCCGGTGATCAAGGACACGACGCAGAAAATCGTCTCCGCCTGGTACCTGGGCTACACCGGCACGCCGGTGTCCCTGCGCGCCACCGACGGCACGCGCCTGGTCACCTTCACCGGCGCCCTGGCCTATGCGCCGACCGCGGACGCCACGGTGATCCCGACGTACTCCCGGGGAAAAACCAATTACTGGGTCAATCCTCCGGCCACGCTGGCCAACGACTAAGACAAGGCACTTTTATGAATCAGGATTTTGACGCCGATGTCATTGTGGTTGGCTCCGGCGCATTAGGCAGTAACGCAGCATTTGAATTGGCCAGGCACGGCAAGTCAGTGATTATTCTGGAAGCCGGTGAACATATTCCCCGCTGGAAGATAGTCGAGAACTTCCGTAATTCGTCGAACAAGGGCAATTACAACTCACCCTATCCGAATGAACCGTGGGCCCATCATTCTTACGATGAGCAATACATCGAGAACACCGGTTCTTTCGAGTTCCGCCCCGGCATGTTGAAACTGGTGGGCGGTACCACCTGGCACTGGGCGGCAGCGTGCTGGCGTTACTTGCCCAACGATATGAAACTCAAGACGCTCTACGGCGTAGGTCGCGACTGGCCGCTGGAATACAGCGAGCTGGAACCCTATTACGTGCGTGCGGAAATTGCCCTGGGCGTATGCGGCAGTGACACCCAGGACCAGAGCGGGCAGGGCGGCGGCGCTTTCCCGCCACGCTCAAGCCCGTACCCGATGGCGCCGGAAGGTGATACCTACCTGTTCCAGCGCCTGCGCGAACGCATGGCACCGGCGGGGTATCACTTTATCCATGAGCCCAATGGCCGTGCCACTGAACCCTACGACGGGCGCCCGGCGTGCAGCGGCAACAACAACTGCATGCCGGTCTGCCCCATTGGTGCGATGTACAGCGGCGACGTGCACGCCCGCCATGCGGAACAGGCCGGCGCCAAGCTGATCACCGACGCCACCGCCTACAAGCTGGAAAAAGGCGCGGACGACAAGATCGTCGCCATCCATTACCGCAGCTCCACCGGCGCCGATGTGCGGCTCACTGCCAAGTACTTCATCGTTGCCGCCCACGGCCTGGAAACCCCCAAGCTGCTGCTGATTTCCGAGGTGGCCAACTCCTCCGACCAGGTCGGTCGCAACCTGATGGACCACACCGGCCAGGGCCTGCAATTTATCGCCGACGAGCCGTTGTGGCCGGGACGTGGCGCGGTGCAGCAGGGCGGGATTTTCAACCGCCGCGACGGCGAGTTCCGCAAGGAGCGGGCCTCGGTCAAACACTCGATCTCCAACAACGTGCCGAACATTGCCGTGGCCAAGCGGCTGATCGCCCAGGGCGTGTACGGCAAGGAGCTGGACGAACGCATCCGCCACGATGCGGCGCGTTGGGTCGACGTCTCTACCGTGTATGAAACCCTGCCATTGCAGACCAACACCGTGCGCCCGAGCCGCACCCGCAAGGACGCCCTGGGCATTCCGATGCTGGTGGTCAACTACGAGGTGGGCGACTACGTGAAGGCGGCCAAGGCCGGCGTCACTGAAGACTATGCGCACTTCGTGCAGCTGATGGGCGGTACGGTGGTGGAAGACAACACCGGCTACCAGAACCGCGACCACCTGATGGGCACCGTGATCATGGGCGCCAACCCCAAGGATTCGGTGGTCAACCACGAGTGCCGCACCCACGACCACGCCAACCTGTTTCTCGCCACCACCGGGGTGATACCGGCCTCCGGCACCATCAACCCGACCCTGGCCGGCGTGGCGCTGAGTATCCGTATGGCCGACATCATTGCGCGGGAGGTCTAGGTCATGGGATTGCTTAAATTTCCATTGCTGGCCTTGCTGCTCACCGCGTTGCCGGTGTTTGCCGCTGAAGACACTGCCGCGCTGATTCAGAAAGGTGCGTATGTCGCCCGTGCCGGCGACTGCGAAGCCTGCCACCGTACCGCCGAGAATGGCGGCGCGCCGCTGGCCGGCGGGTATGTGATCGACTCGCCCATGGGCAAGATCATCTCCAGCAACATCACCCCGTCCAAGGCCTACGGCATCGGCGACTACACCGAGCAGCAACTGGCGGACGCCTTGCGCAAAGGCATCAACGCCAAGGGCCAGCACCTGTACCCGGCGATGCCCTACACCTCTTACCAGGGCATGAGCGATGACGACATCCACGCCTTGTATGTGTACCTGCAACAGGGCGTCAAAGCCGTGGACCAGCCGGTGCCGGAAACGCACCTGGCGTTCCCGTTCAACATCCGCCAACTGATGTTCGGCTGGAACCTGGTGTTCCTCGACAGCCAGGGTTTTGTGCCCAAGCCCGACGCCACCGAACAGACCAGCCGTGGCCAGTACCTGGTGGACAACCTAGCCCACTGCGGCGCCTGCCACACCCCACGTAACGCCTTGATGGCCGAGGACAACAGCCAGTACCTGGCCGGCGCCAAACTGGGGGGCTGGGTTGCGCCCAACATCACCTCCGACAAGGTCAGTGGCCTCGGCGACTGGAGCGAGGACGACTTGGTCAACTTCCTGAAAAACGGTCACCTCGCCGACAAGGCCCAAGCCGCGGGCGGCATGGCCGAAGCCGTGGAAAACAGCTTCCGCTACCTCAGCGACAGCGACCTGCATGCCATGGCCGCCTACCTGCACAGCGTGCCGCCGATCCGCGATCCCGGGCAAACCAAGCGGGTGGTGCGTGACGTCAAGCCGGTGGACATGAGCACCCTGGAAACCGGCCAGGGCGATCAAGCCTCACTGGCCGACGCCACTGGCCTGGATGGCGCACGCCTCTACAACTCGGCCTGCTCCAGCTGCCACGGCCGCGATGGCCAGGGCTCGGCTGACAAGTTCTACCCGTCCCTGAGCCTCAACACCGCGCTCAACGGCAACCAGGCCAACAACCTGGTGATGGCGATCATCGCGGGCATCGACCGCAAAGGTGCCGACGGCGCCGTGAGCATGCCGGCCCTGGGCGGTGACCTGAACGACGCGCAAATCGCCGCCATCGCCAACTACAGCCTGCACACCTTCGGCAACCCGGCGTTGAGCGTCAGTTCCGAAGAAGTCACCAGCCTGCGTCGCGGTGGGGATGCGCCGTTGTTGATCACGGCCATGCCGTACCTGTTGTGGGGCGGTGGCCTGGTGGTGCTGGTGCTGATCATCGTGCTGTTGCTGTGGCGCCGTCACCACCAACACCTGCGGGCAGTGGAGGCCAAGCGGATCGCGTTGAACCGGCGTTTTCATTCCAACTAGCCGGAAACGCAAAAGCCCCGCCTTCGGTATGAAGTGCGGGGCTTTTTGTTGGTTGGGTAAATCACCGGCTGTTTTCCTCGTCATACCCAATTGCAGGAACGGGGGCGAATCCCGCACCTGAAGCTGCGAGCCGACAAGGAGAGGTCTTCATGGTCAACGTGAGTCGTCGTTCCCTGATCGCACTGGGCGCGGTCTTGCCGTTGCTGGGTCGCCTGGACTGGGCTGAGGCAAGCCCCGCCGTGGCGGCGCCCCAGGTGCTGCTCAACTACAACGAAAGCCCCTACGGGCCCTCGCCGGCTGCGCGGCAGGCCATGCAGCGCGGTATTGCCGTTTCGGGGCGCTACCCGTACCCGGACATGTACGCGCTGGTCGAACAGTTTGCCAAACAGCAAGGCATTCTGGAGGAACAGGTGGCGGTGTTCGCCGGCTCCATGGCCGCGTTGCGCTACGCGGTGCTGGCGTTTACCAGCGAAACCCGCAGCCTGGTGATGGCCACGCCTTCCTACGAAGTTCCGCGCCAGGCAGCCGAGTCGTGCAAGGCCAGGGTGCATGAAGTGGACCTCAACGCCGATCACGCCCATGACCTTCCCGCCATGCTCACCGTTGACCGCCAGCCCGGCCTGATCTACCTCTGCAACCCGAACAATCCCACCGGCACCCTCACACCCGCCAAGGCCATCGAACAGGCACTGGCGCGCAAACCCCAGGGCAGCATTTTGCTGGTGGACGAGGCCTACATCGACTTCAGTGACGCACCCAGTTGTGTGGCGTGGGTCAAGGACCATGATGACTTGCTGGTGCTGCGCACGTTCTCGAAAATCTATGGCCTGGCCGGCGCACGCCTGGGGCTTGCGATCGGTCATCCGCAGCTGCTGGAACAACTGGCGGTGTTTGGCGGGGACAACGTGCCGGCGGCCGCCAGCCTGCTGGCCGCCCGCGCCAGCCTTGCGGATGCGCAACTGGTGCCGGCGCGCAAGGCACTCAATACCCGGTTGCGGGATGAGACGGTGGCCTGGCTAAAAAACCGCGGATTCACCTGCACGGCGTCTCACAGCAACTGCTTCATGATTGATGTGCGCCGTCCGGCGGGACAGGTCATCGAGCGGCTGGGCGAGCAGGGCGTGAAGATAGGGCGCGTGTGGCAAAACTGGCCGCAGTGGGTGCGGGTCACCGTGGGCAACGCTGATGAGATGCAGCGGTTTCGCGAGGTGTTTGCGGCTCAAGTCGTAGGCTGAATTCGCTGCGACGCAGGTCAAATGTGGGAGCGGGCTTGCTCGCGAAAGCGGAGTGTCAGTCAATGCATACGTGACTGACCCAGCGTCTTCGCGAGCAAGCCCGCTCCCACATTTAGATCGGGTTACTGCTGGGCGATGCTGTAGCCATCAAATGCGGTTTGCTGCTGCAATGCCGTAATGATGCTTTTACGCGTCAGTGGCTGCTCGGCGCCCGAGTTATCCACAAAGGTTTCAACTTCCAGTTCCGCCTCGTCACCTTCACCGACAAAGGTAAAGCCGAGGAATTCAAACGCCTCACGGTCGACGTTCGGCTTGGAGCGCGGCGAACGCAGCGGCAGGGTGACGCTGATGCCGTCCTTGCTGATGGCGAACACTTCCACTTCCTTCTTCGGGCGGGAAGCCTTGCCTTTGCCGGCGCTCGGGTTGCTGATGGCCTGGTGGGTCTGGTTCAGCACCTTGAGGGCCAGGCCGTAGACCAGCTCCTGAAACTCCGGGTCGTCCTTGAAGCTGGACAGGATGCGGCTGATGGAGAACTTGCTGTTCAGGTCTTCGAGGGCGGCGTTGTCGGCGGCTTCGGCGTCCTTGAGCTGCTTGAGCTCGCCCATCAGGTCGTAGGCCTTGTCGTCGTCGAAAGCGTCGTGGGCCTGGCGGATGGCCACGCGCAGCTCGCGGATCTGGTCGCTTTCCTTGGAGGTGTGGAACGCGTCCAGCACCATTTCACTGATGGTCTTGGCCGCCGGCACGTGCTGTGAAAGATTGATGGCGTTTTCGTATTCAGCTTTGGATTGCAAGGCGACTACGGATTCTTCGGTGCGGGAATCAGACATTGAAATTTCACTACTTCAGTAAACGGGGAGACGGGAAAAGCGTCGCGCATTTTCAGCGGGGAGGGGGATCAGGTCAAGGCAGCACAATGCCCTCATCCCGGTTGAATGATGCCAACGCCCGCTGCAGCTTGATCGCCCGCCCGCAAAACAGCCCAACGGTAAAACCCGAAGCCCCGCCCGCCAGGGCCAGCATTGGCGCGGTGCTCGACAGCAACGGGTGCACGGCGTGCTGGTAACCGAGGTAATACTTCACGGCGAAGAACAGTTGGGAGATCAGCAGGATTTTCCAGGTGCCGGGCAGCACCAGCGTGTGGCCATCGAGGCTTGCACCCTTGGCGGTGAACATCGCCATCGCCAACAGGCAGCCCACGGCGGCACCGCCCAGCCAGCAACCGATCGACAGCGTTGAATGCTCAATGGACAACAGCGACCAGATCACCAGCACCACCGGCAGAATAACCAGTGACCGGTGGTTTTCTCGGCTGCCGCGGGTGGCTTTGATCCCGTACCAGCAGATCCACAGATAAACGGCGTACACCCAAAGGGGCGTGCCCTGAAGAATGTCGAGCATGGTCAGCGTCCGTGCCTGATGAAGTTGGGCGTCGATATTCGCCGGGCCGCGCGTGGCTTGTCCATCGATTTAACCGAGGCGCTTGCCCATTTCGAAGGCGCGTTTTTCGTAGCCCAATTCCTCGTACAGCCGCTGCGCCGGTTCGTTGAAGGCCCAGACGGTCAGGCGCAAATCCCGGGCGCCCTGGCGGATGGCCCAGCGTTCGGCGAGCGCCATCAGTTCACGGCCAATGCCCTGGCCGCGGTGTGCCTCCAGCACGCAGATCGAGCCGATCCTGGCAACACGCAGCGGCTGCAACAACGGGCTGGCGGTCTCGATGATTTGCGCGGTGATAAATCCAACACCAACGCCGTGCTGCTCGGCAAGAAACACCGCCTGAACCCGGCTGGTCAGGCAGGGCCGCCAATGGGACTGGTCGCGCTCCACCTGGTCGGTGGCGTCACGGTAGATATCGGGCCGTTCCTGGTGGTGCAGGCGGTTCAGCGGCTGGCCCAGCACGCACAGGGTGTGCAGGTCATCCAGGTGCGCCTGGCGATAGGTCAATCCTTGAGACATGGCAGTCCTTCGAACGGGGCAAAGGGCGTTTTATGCCCGTTATCGGCGATCACGTAAAGGCGCGGCGTCGGCCCCAAGCCCTTCGACGAAGCCGGCAATGCGCTGGCAAGCCTCCCTGAGGGTGTCATCGGCGACGGTAAACGAAACCCGCACAAACCCTTCGGCGCTGGGGCCAAACGCCTGGGCGTCAAGCACCGATACGCCGGTCTGGCGATACAGTTGCCAGGCGAATTCCCGGCCGCTGAGCCCGGTGCGGCGTACGTCCACCAGCATGAACATGCCCGCCTGGGGGACTCGGCAGTCCAGCTCGCTGATCGCACTCAACGCGTTCACCACCAGGTCACGCCGGCGCCGATACACCGCACGGGCATCGCTGACCAAGGCCTCATCCAGTTCCAGTGCCTTGAGCGCCGCCGCCTGGATAAACCCTGGCAGGCCGTAAATCATGCACAGCAGCAAGTTTTCCAGATGGTTGATCAATGTGGGCGGGCCTGCCACCCAGCCAACCCGCCAGCCGGTCATGGCGTGGCTCTTCGACAGGCTGTTGAGCACCACCGTGCGCTCGGCCATGCCGGGTAACGCGCTGATGCTCAGGTGTTGATCGTCATAGATGAGCTGCCCATACACTTCATCGCAAATCACCCACAGGTCGTGGGCGCGTGCCACTTCGGCGACGGCTTCCAGCTCTTCGCGGCAGTAGACATTGCCGGTGGGGTTGCACGGTGTAGCGAGGGCGATGCCCCGGGTCTTGTCGGTAATCGCGGCTTGCAGCGCGGTGCGGGTCAGGCGAAAGCCGTTGGCGGCCGGTTGTTCGACGGTTTTAATGCGTGCCCCCGAGGCTTGGACACAGGCCTCGTAGGTCAGGTACATCGGCTCCGGCACCAGCACTTCATCGCCGTGGCTGAACAGGCACAAGCAGGCCGCGAACAGGCCATTCTGCGCGCCGGCGACCAGGGCGATATTGTCGGCGTGCACCGTAATCCCTTGCAGCAGGCTCTGCCGGGCTGCGATGGCTTCCCGCAGTTTCGGGCGGCCGAGCACAGGGGTGTAGTGGGTGTCGCCGGCGCGCAGGGCGTCCACGGCGGTTTCACAGATCGCGCTGTGTGTGGCGAAATCCGGGTCGCCGACACTGAGCACAATCACGTCTTCGCCACGCAGTTGGGCTTCGGCGGCGGCGTAGTGAATATCCCAGGCACTGACGGATTCGCCGCCAATGCGCCCCACAAAGGGTGAATAACGCATCCTTGCTCTCCTCGCCGACATCGATGCCCGCGTCAATTAGTCAATTTCAGTTCCACTGTAGAACATGCCGCCTGATCCACATCAAGGGCCGCGCGCAAAAAATCCGCTACAACGAAGCTGGGGCTGACCATGCCCCGGTTATCTGCCTGATGACCCAATAAAAACGATTGCAGACCTGCGCCGAGGGGACCGCCCCAGGCCGGGTTATTAAAGGAATAGTGCGATGATTTTTCCCCTGTCACGTCTGGGCCTTGTGGGGGTGGTGCTGTGCCTTTCCCTTCCCCTGCACGCCAACGAAGCCGACCCCACGCTGATCGAACAGGGCAAATACGTTGCCCAACTGGGCGACTGCATCGCCTGCCACACCGCCAGGCAAGGCGCGCAGATGGCCGGCGGGCTGGAACTGGGCACGCCGATGGGCACGATCTATTCGAGCAACATCACCCCGGACCGTGACACCGGCATCGGCCAGTACACCTTCGAGCAGTTCGACCGGGTGATGCGTGAAGGCGTGACGCCGGCCGGGCAGAACCTGTACCCGGCGATGCCTTACCCGTCCTACGCGAGGATGAGCGAAGGCGACATGCGCGCCTTGTTCGCCTACCTGATGCAGGGCGTGGAGGCGGTGAACAAACCCAACCTGGACGCCGAGATGGGCTTCCCGTTCAACCAGCGCTGGGGCCTGGCGTTGTGGAATTTGGCGTTTCTCGACAAGCAACCATTCGTGCCGGACCCGGCGAAGGATGACGTGCTTAACCGTGGCGCCTACCTCGTCCAGGGCCTGGGCCACTGCGGCTCGTGCCACACCCCGCGCGGCATCGCCTTCCAGGAAAAAGCCATGAGCGACGCGGGCCGCAGTGGCCGGCATTACCTGGCCGGTGAGACTGTCGAGCACTGGCGCGCCTTGAGCCTGCGCAACCTGTGGACGGTGGACGACACCGTGCAATTGCTCAAGACCGGGCAGAACCGCTTTGCCACGGTCGCGGGCAACATGGCGGATGTGATTCATCACAGTACCCAACACTTCACCGATGCCGATTTGACCGCCATCGCGACGTATCTCAAATCCCTGCCGCCGGGCAAGGACGACCTGCCGATGCCCGCCGTGGCCCACGAACCCGCCGCACCGCCCAAGGACTTGTTCACCAGCCGTGGTGGCCTGGGCTATATGCAGTTTTGCAGTGACTGCCACCGCAGCGATGGCGGCGGGGTGAAAGGGCTGTTCCCGCCGTTGGCCGGCAACCCGAGCGTTGCCTCGAACAACCCGACGTCACTGCTGCACATCACCCTCACCGGTTGGGAAACCGCCGAGACCGCAGCCCATCCACGGGTCTACACCATGCCTGGGTTTGCGCGGTTGGCGGATCAGGAAATCGCTGAAATCCTCAGTTTCGTGCGCAGCCGTTGGGGCAACGAAGGCACGCCTGTCACGGCTGCCCAAGTGAAGAAAATGCGCGGCCAGCTCAACCCGGTCACCACCGACTCGTCAGCGTTTGAAACCCCACGCCTGGCCGAATTGTTGGCGGCGCCGAATGCCGATCAGGTGGTACGCGGCATGCGCCTGCACCTGCAGACCAAGGAACTGCTGCCCAATAACGTGGGCAACTCGCTGAACTGCACCAGCTGCCATCTCAACGCCGGCACCGTGGCGGATGGTTCGCCGTTTGTGGGCGTCTCGGCATTTTTCCCGAGCTATGCGCCGCGTGCGGGCAAGGTGGTGAGCCTGGAAGAGCGGATCAACGGCTGCTTCCGTCGCTCGATGAATGGCAAGCCGTTGCCAGCGGAATCGGCGGATATGCAGGCGATGGTGGCGTACTTCGACTGGATGAAAAACAACACCAGGCCCGAAGATAAAGTCGCCGGGCGCGGGGTGGGCAAGGTCGACCCGGCGATCAAGCCGGATATGCAGAATGGCAGGCAGGTGTACGCCCGGCAATGCGCGGTGTGCCATGGCGACAATGGCCAAGGGTTGACGCGGGCGGATGGCGAGTTGGTGTACCCGCCGTTGTGGGGCGAGCAGTCGTTCAATATCGGGGCGGGGATGGCGCGGCTGTACACGGCGGCGGCGTTCGTCAAACGCAACATGCCGATCGGTTTTCACGAGAAATTCCCGTTGGGGCAGGGCGGGTTGTCGGATCAGGAGGCGGTGGATGTGGCAGCGTACTTCTCCCAACAACCTCGTCCGGATTTCCCGGACAAGGTGAAGGACTGGCCGAAGGGGGGTAAGCCTGTGGATGCGCGGTACTAGTAAAGCGTGAACACCGGGACTGTAGCAAAAGTGCTTATTGTGGCGAGGGAGCTTGCTCCCGCTGGGCTGCGCAGCGGCCCCAAAATAGTGGGAGCGCTACGCACTCCAGCGGGAGCAAGCTCCCTCGCCACAGAGGTTTCAATCAGCTTTTAAAAGGTGGTACGCAGACCGACCTGCACACTTCGACCCGGCGCCGGGGCGATGTCCCGCAGGATCGAGCTGGCGTAGCGCACGGTCTGGTTCGTCAGGTTCTCGCCGTTGACGAACGCCAGCCACTGGCTGCCGCCGACATTGAAGCGGTAGCCGGCGCTGGCGCCCAACGTGGTGTAGCCGTCGGTACCGCTTTCGTTATCCGGCACCCGCCCCTGGCCCGCCGCGTGTTCAACGTCAATCCGCGCCTGCCAGCGATCCAGTTCCCACAAGAGGCCGCTGTTCAAACGCAACGGTGCAATGCGGGGCAACGCTTCACCCGTGTCCAGGTTGGTTGCACGGGTGTAGTCGCCCGACAGTTCCAGCGCGAACTTGCCGTACGCACCTTCCCCCAGCTTGATGTGATCCTGGGCTTCAAAGCCTGCGAAACGCGCACGCACACCGGAATATTTGTACTCAGGGATGCCGCCGGCGTCTTCCTCGCCTTCGTCATTCAAGGTGCGACCGCTGCCCAGCAGGCCGATGTAGTTGGCGAAGTGGCTGTAGAACACGCCGAAGCTGCCCTTGTGGGTGCCGTTGTCGAAGCGCAGTGCCAGGTCGCTGGACACGGCTTTTTCTTTCGACAGGTTGGCGTCGCCCAGTTCATAGGTGCCGGTGGCGACGTGAGCGCCGTTGGCATACAGCTCGTAGAAGGTCGGGGCACGTTCGGTGTAGCCGAGGGTGGCGGCCAGGGACCAGATCGGCGTGAGGGTGTACACCGCGCCGGACGACAGGCTGCCGGCGGTGAAGTCGGCGGATTTGTCGGCATTGGCGAAGCGTGCGTTGCCTTTGCCGTCCGGGTCGACGTTGGTGTGTTCCAGGCGCCCGCCGAGGCTCAGCTTGAGGTGCTCGGTGGCCTGCATTTCTTCGAGGATAAACAGCGCGCCGGCGTTGGTATCGGTCTGCGGCACGAAGGCTTCTTCACCCAGGGCCGAGAATTCATTGCGACTGACTTGGGCACCCACCACGCCGTTGAACGGCCCGATCGGCAAGTGTCGCGCTTCCACCCGGGCTTCGTAGCCCTTGTTCTTGAAGGTGGTGCCGGTCTCGCCGCCTTCGATTTCCATGTGCTTGTAGTCGGTATAGCCGGCGTCGAGTTTGACCGAGGTGAACGGGCCTTGCAGGTTGCGAATTTCGGACGCAAAGGCGTAGTGATCCTGCTTCATGCGGATGCGCACGTCCTGCTCGGCCGGGGAGCCGTAGTTGCTGTCGTAGTTGCTGTAGGACAGCCCGGCGTAACCGTCGTCCCAAGTGTAGGAACCGCCGACTGCACCACCGTCCTGGCGTCCGTCGCTGTTGCCGAGGCGACCGTTCTTGCCTTCACCGTCTTCGCTTGGCGGTGCATGACGGCTGCGGGCAAAACCGGGGATTTTCAGGTCGTTGAATTCCCGCGCACTGGCGTCCAGGTGCAAGGCGAAGGTGCCGTTGCCGGCTTCCAGTTTGCCGGCGCTGCTGCGAGTGGTGTCGGCGCCGCCGTAGCGCAATTCACCGGCCCCGTGAATGCCTTCGATGGCTTCGGTGGGGATGCGGTTGTCGAAGGTATTGACCACGCCGCCGATGGCGCTGCCGCCATAGAGCAGGGCGGCCGGGCCACGCACGATTTCGATGCGGTCGACGTTGACCGGGTCCAGCGGCACGGCGTGGTCATAGGACAACGACGAGGCATCCAGCGCGCCCACACCATTGCGCAGGACGCGAATGCGGTCGCCATCCTGGCCACGAATGATCGGCCGGCTGGCCCCCGGGCCGAAGTACGACGACGACACACCGGGCTGCTTGTTCAGGGTTTCACCCAGGCTGCCTTTTTGTTGCAGGGTCAGGTCATCGCCTTCCAGCACGGTGGTGGGCGAGGCGAGGGTTTCGCTGCCCAGCGGGTTGCCGGTGATGACTTGGGGTTGCAGTTCCAGGGCGTTGGCCTGGGAGGTGATCAACAGGGCGGCGGCCAGCGGGGTGAGGCGCCAGAGAGAAGAGAGGGACATCGGTCGTTCCTTGGCAAACGGCAAAAAGAGAAGGCTGAAAACGGTAAGGGATTCGATACCCTTTGATAGTTATAGTTACAATATAACATTACTTTTTTCCCTGCCAAGGGGAACTTTCCCAAACCCCGCTCGATCACTCCCACGCCGATCACTCCCACGCTCTGCGTGGAAATGCATGCCGTGACGCTCTGCGTCACCATTGCGCAGGTTAAAATTTGCGTCGACCGAGGGACGCAGAGCGTCCAGTTCGGCATTCCCATGCAGGGCGTGGGAACGATCGAACAGTGGCCTATAGTGAAGGCAACGCTTCCACCCGCACGGCCCGTCCGCTAAGGTGCGCGGCTTCGTTTTCTTCTTTTCTGCACAAAAGGCCCGGCATGACCGCGACAAACAAAGACCCACTGCACGGCGTCACCCTGGAACAGGTCCTCACCGCGCTGGTGGCGCATTACCAATGGGAAGGCCTTGCCGAGCGCATCAACATCCGCTGTTTTTCCAGTGACCCGAGCATCAAGTCGAGCCTGTCGTTCCTGCGCAAGACCCCGTGGGCGCGTGAGAAGGTCGAAGGTTTGTACGTGAAGTTGATGCGCACCAAGCGACCGGTCGAGGACTGAGGTGAAACGTCACCTTATCGGCCTCGCAGCCCTCGGCGGTTGGGCCGGCCTGGCGCTGCAGCAGTACATCATTTTCTACTTCCGCTGGGTCGATGGCGCCAGCCTGTTGCCGGGCCTGGTGAATTTCTTCAGCTTCTTCACCGTGCTCACCAACACCCTGGTGGCGGTGGTGTTGACCCATGCGTGGGTGCAACGGCCAACCGCGGCGAGCCGGTTCTTCCTCGGGCCCGTAGTCAGCAGCGGGATTGCCGTGAGCATTGTCGTGGTCAGCCTCGCCTACAGCCTGTTGTTGCGCCACATGTGGCAGCCTGCGGGGGTGCAGTTTGTGGCGGACGAGCTGCTGCACGACGTGATGCCGTTGGTGTTTGTCGCGTATTGGTGGTGGTGCGTGCCCAAGGGCAGTCTGCGCCTCAAACACATCGGGCTGTGGGTGATTTACCCGGTGGTGTACTTCGCCTATGCGTTGTTGCGCGGGTATGTGTGGGGGCTGTATCAGTACCCGTTCATTAACGTGGACACCCTGGGTTATCCACAGGTGTTCATCAATGCCGGGGGGATTCTGGTGGGGTTTGTGCTGATTGCTCTGGGGGTGGTGGGGCTGGATAAAATCTGTAGGAGCGAGCTTGCTCGCGAAGAACGTTAACGATAACGCAGTGTGTCTGGTTTAACGCGGCGCTCTCAGGTTCTTCGCGAGCAAGCTCGCTCCTACAGGGATCACTGTTGCCAGTAACCCACGGCCTTGAGGAATGCCTCATTGACGTTGTGCGTGTCCAGCAGCACCCGCCGTACCTGGCGCGACAGCTTGCTCTCGGTGGCGACAAAGCTGTACAGCGAACCGCCCGGCAGCGTCAGGTTGTGCACCGTCTCGAGCAGGTCATCCTGGCCGCGCACCACCCAGATCACTTCCACTTCGGCAGCGCTGGCCAGCGGCTGCTGTTCCGCCGCATTGGCGATCTCTATCACCGCCAATACCTTGCGCCCCGCCGGCAATTCGTCCAGGCGCCGGGCAATCGCCGGAATCGCGGTTTCATCGCCGATCAACAGGTAGCTGTCGAAGATATCCGGCACGATCATCGAGCCACGCGGCCCGCCGATGTGCAGGTGCTGACCGACCTTGGCCTGCTCGGCCCAGGTGGAGGCAGGGCCATCGCCATGCAGCACGAAGTCGATGTCCAGCTCGCCGATGTCCAGCTCGTACCGGCGTGGGGTGTAGTCGCGCATGGCGGGTTGCGGGCCGTCGCCGCGCAGGTTGAAGTCGGGGCTGTCCAGCGCCGCTTGTTCGGCGGCGTTCTGTGGGAACAGCAGCTTGATGTGATCGTCACTGCCCAGGCTGATAAAGCCCGCCAGTTCCGGCCCGCCCAGGGTGATGCGGCGCATGCGCGGGGTGATGTCGACCACCCGCAGGACTTCGAGGCGGCGGCGTTTGATTTCGTGGGTCACGCGGTGGATGGCTTGGGTATTCATTGAGCTTTCCCGTCGGCAATGGCTTGGGCGGTGCTGTTGAGCAGCGCCGCGACACGAACGATTTCTTCCGGGCTCCAGCGCCCGTGGTGCGAATGCAAGGCGTGGCGCAGGTTATGCACCGCCTCGTGGATTTCCGGCGGACGGTCCTGGCCCCGCAGCGAACGTTTGCTCACATCCATGCGCATGCGAATGCCTTCGAGGGCAACCGCCTGTTCGCTTAAGAAGAGACGACCGGCGTCGGTGATTGTGTAGCGTTTTTTTCCGTCTTCGGCGTCGCCGGTAATCAGTTCGCTTTCTTCGAGAAAGGTCAGCGTGGGGTAGATCACGCCGGGGCTGGGGCTGTAGGCGCCGTCGAACAGGGTCTCGATCCGGCGAATCAGGTCGTAGCCATGGCACGGCTGTTCGGCGATCAGCGCCGGCAGCAGCAGTTTCAGGTCGCCGGGGGCGAAGACCCGTGGGCCACGGCCGCCGCGCTCGCGGCCTGGACGTTTGTCGAAGCCGTCGCGGCTGTCACCGGGGTCGCGGTGTGAATGATGGTCTCTCATTTCGGGTGCTCTCGTTTGGTTTAGATACAACGTAAGATATATCTTATTGCCGCCGCAACCCCGGCAGACGAACGGTCATCTCGCGTCTTGTGAGACGGGACTCGAAACGGGCCGATCAGCGCACTGACCCTTTCGACATATGCGCCAACTTGTTAGTTGGCGTGCCCCAGTAATTACTGTTGTTTTTTATAATATGTAATCCTATTCTTACGGACTTGTTCTGCACTAAATCATTCTCGTTAAGTTGATGTAGTCCGTTTCTTACGGTTGATTCAAAGGTTTTGGCAAAGTGCCATAATTTTCCTATGTGTCTTGGTGTGACAAGGCTACGTGAATAAGCGAATCGACCGGCTTTCATATTCAAAATCGAAATGGATAATTGCCCGGCCTCGAACGAACTCCTGAATTGCAATACAAGTAATTGGAAAGCATCCGATTTCCATTGCTTCAGGAAATTGTTCTGGCGCTGGGTTAATTAAGTCCTGTGCGCAACTAAGCCAGGATTTCGTTTTGATTTTTAATACATGTGAGCCTCTGCAAATGAAGACTAAAGTAAAAGCTGCGCTGTTGACTGTCGGCCTGTTGGCGGGTTCGATCTCTGTTGCTAATGCGGCGGACGGGACGATTACATTTACCGGTTCGGTCCATTCGGGTGCTTGCTCTATCAAGCCTGAGTCTGTGGATCAGTCAGTTGCACTTGGCGCTATTGCAAAGCATCAGTTGCAATCCGGCGGCAAGTCCACCGCCCGCCCCGTGGCGATCGAGCTTGAAGGGTGCGACCTGTCTGGCCTCACCGATAACACCGTGACCACTACCTTCACCGGTGCACCGTCCAGCGTTGTGCCTGGCGGCATCGGCACGGTCGGCAGCGCGGGCGGCATCGGCATCATGATGACCCACGGCGGCAAAGCGATTGAGCTGGGCGTGCCAACCACTCCGCAGGCCATTGTTGCCGGTAATAACACCCTGCAGTTCGGCGCCTACGTACAAGGCCAGGCGACAGGCGACATCGTTCCTGGTGATTTCAGCGCGGTCACCAACTTCACCTTGGCTTATCAGTAAGTGTTTCCCCCGCCACCACTGGTGGCGGGGGAAAACTGGCGGGAGATCAAGGTGAAAACATTCATAAGTCTCGCTATTGCCTCTTCATTGACGTTGTTCATCAGCCCTTGTGATGCCGCGCAGACGCGTGTGCAAGGCGATGGGCTCGTCACGCTGGGAGGCGAGATCATCGACTCGGCCTGCGGGCTGGAAGCGGTCACTGCCGATCAGACTATCGACATGCCTCCCGAACCCATCGGCCGCCTGTTGCGAGAGGGCGCGGGGCAAATGCAGCCGTTCCAGCTACGGCTGGTCAACTGCACCGTGACGCGTCCCGACCCGCTGCGCCCCGGCGAAACGCTGCCGGACTGGGAGCATCTTCGCGTGACGTTCGACGGGCCCAGCGATATGGGCGGGCGCACCTTTGCGGCCTTTGGGGCCTCGCAGGGGGTTGCTTTCCATATTGAGGACGCCGCTGGCCAGGTGAGTGTGCCGGGAGTGCCGATGGCGCTGCTGCCGGTGGTTGATGGCGACATGACACTTCATTACAGGCTCCGCCTGGTGGGCAACGGAGTGCCGCTGTTGGCAGGGGCTCACCGCGCGGCAGTGCGGTTCAAGTTGGAATACTTTTGAAGATTGAGTTGCGTGTATGTTGAATACGTCGAAAGTCATGAATACGCTGCGCCCCAGCCTCTTTGGCGGGTTGATATCACTGGCTGGAACTGCAATGGGCGCCGGGGATATTGAGTTTAATACCGACGTTCTTGATCTGATTGATCGCTCCAATATTGACCTGTCTCAGTTTGCACGCAGTGGGTTTATCTTGCCTGGCACCTACTCGATGGTGGTCCAGCTCAATACCCAACCTATATCTGAACAATCGGTGGCGTTCTTTGCCCCCGATGATGATCCCAAAGGCAGTGTGCCCTGTTTATCGCGCGAGCTTGTCGAGCAACTGGGCCTCAAGGCGTCCGGTGCTGACCAGCTGAAGTGGTGGAAGGGCGGGCAGTGCCTGGATGTCACGGGCTTGCCCGGCATGGAGGTCAGTGCCGACCTGGGCACGTCCACCCTGGACATCAACCTTCCCCAGGCCTACCTGGAATACAGCGCCATCAACTGGGACCCGCCGTCACGTTGGGACGAGGGGGTGCCGGGGCTGCTGGTCGACTACAACATGACGGCGCAGTCCAGCTACCGCAAAGGTGACGGTACGCGCAATGACCTCAGCGGTAACGGCACACTCGGGGCCAATGCCGGGGCCTGGCGCCTGCGGGCGGATTGGCAAGGGCGTGTCGAGAAAGACCGCGAGGCGCAGGCCAGCCGGCAAAAACTGGAGTGGAGTCGCTATTACGCATATCGCGCCATTCCTGCGCTGAAGGCACGCCTGGTGTTGGGCGAGGACTACCTGTATTCGGACCTGTTCGACAGCTTCCGCTTTACCGGTGCCGGGCTCAAGTCAGACGAAAGCCAGCTGCCGCCCAACCTGCGGGGCTATGCACCGGAAGTGGTCGGGGTGGCCAAGACCAATGCAAAGGTTGTCATCAGCCAGCAGGGGCGTGTGCTCTATGAAACGCTGGTGGCGGCAGGCCCTTTTCGGATCCAGGACCTTAACGACGCCGTGTCCGGCACGCTGGATGTGCGGGTCGAGGAGCAGGACGGTTCGGTACAGAAATTCCAGCTCGATACGGCAGGCGTTCCCTACCTGACGCGTCCCGGGCAGGTTCGTTACAAGCTGTCTGCCGGGCGACCGTCCAACCTGCAGTACCACTCCCACGGTGACTTTTTCGGCACCGGCGAGTTTTCCTGGGGGATCAGCAATGGTTGGTCACTGCTGGGCGGTGCGATAACGGATAACAACTACCGTGCGCTGTCGGTGGGGGCGGGGCGGGATTTGCTGGCGTTCGGGGCCGTTTCCCTGGACGTCACCCAGTCTCGCGCCAGCCTGTGGAACCAGACACTTTCGGGCAAATCCTACCGCCTTCAATATTCCAAGAACTTTGAAGAGTACGACAGCCAGGTCACCTTCGCCGGTTACCGGTTCTCCGAGAAGAACTACTTGAGCATGAGCCAATACCTGGATGCTCGGCACTATGGGTTGAACGGTGAATTGGGTGGGCGCGGCGTGTTCGATGAAGACGGTAACTTCATTGAACACTGGAAACCCATTGGCGGTAACAAGGCGCTGTATACGGTCACGGTGAACAAACAGTTCCGCGATCTGAACACCACGGTGTATGCCAGCTACAACAAACAAACCTATTGGAACCGGCCGGACACCCAGCGCTGGAACCTGTCGGCGTCTCGTTACTTCAACGTGGGCTCTGTCAGGAACATGAGCCTGTCGCTGAATTTATATCGCACCCATGAATACCAATATAAGGACAACGGAGCAGCGCTGACGGTCAGCCTGCCATTGGGACCCACCGGCACCCTGTCGATGGATGCCAACAGGGCCGGCGGCAAAAACAGCTTTACCACACGCTACGCCGATCGCCTGGATGAACGTAACAGCTACCAGGTCAGTGCCAGCGACACCTCGGCCAGCGGCTACCTGAGCCATATTGGTGACCAGGCCGACATCGACCTCAGCGCCACGACGCAACAAGGCAATAACCGCACCCTCAGCGCATCCGTGCGTGGCGGCGGCACGCTCACGCCTTACGGCGGGGCGCTGCATCGAACCACCAGTACCGGCGGAACCCGGCTGCTGGTCGATACCGCCGGTGTGCCCGATGTGCCCGTGCGGGGCTACGGCACGCCGACCCGCAGCAACGCGTTCGGCAAGGCGGTCATCTCCGACATCACCAGCTACCAGCGTACGGCGGCCAGTGTTGACCTGGAGAAATTGCCCAGCGATGTCGAGGCCACTCAATCCGTGACGCAACTGACCCTCACCGAGGGGGCCATTGGCTACCGATCCCTGGAAGTGATTTCCGGCCAGAAGGCCATGGCGGTTCTTCGCCTGCCGGATGGCAGCGCACCGCCCTTCGGCGCCACGGTGAAAAACCGCAAGCAGCAGGACACCGGGGTGGTGAATGACGGCGGGGATGTCTACCTGAGCGGCATTCAGGCCGGCGAGCAGATGATCGTCAGCTGGGGCGGCACCGAGCGTTGCGTCCTGACGCTGCCTGTCGAGTTGCCAACGGATGCGTTCACCGATGCCCTGCAACTGCGCTGCCAGAGGGTAGCCGTCGATCAAGCCTCACCCGAGCCAGCCACCCTGACCGGCCAGCGAAACACTATGGAGAACCCATCCTCATGAAACACAGCACACGTTTTACCTATGCACTGCTGCTGGCGGTCTTGAGCCAGAGCGCCAACGCCGCTGTCGGCCTGGACCGTACCCGCGTGATTTTCGACGGTGGCAAAGACGCAACCAGCGTCAACATCACCAACAACAACCCTCAGTTGCCGTACCTGGCCCAGGGCTGGATCGAGGATGAAGAGGGCAACAAGATCACCTCGCCGTTGATCGTGCTGCCACCGGTCCAACGCCTGGAGCCCGGCAAGCAAAGCCAGGTAAAAGTCCAGGCGTTGCCGGCCGCCAAATCGCTGCCCCAGGATCGGGAGACGGTCTACTACTTCAACCTGCGGGAAATTCCGCCGCGCAGCGACAAGCCCAACACCCTGCAAATCGCCCTGCAAACCCGGATCAAATTGTTTTACCGGCCGCAGGCAATTACCCCCACCCAGCAGGACCTGTCCAACCCATGGCAGGAAAAGCTGACCCTTACCCGGCAAGGCGATCACTACCAGGTGAATAACCCCACGCCTTACTACGTGACCCTGGTGGATGCGCGCAGCAGCAAGGACGGCAAGACCATACCGGGCTTCGAGCCGGTGATGGTCCCGCCCAAAGGCACGCAGGCCCTGGGGCCGACTGCCAAGGAGCTCGGCACCACCCCCTATTTGTCCTACGTGAATGATTACGGTGGCCGTCCGCTGCTGGCGTTCACCTGCAGTGGCGAGACATGCAAGGTGAACACGCAACTGTCTGTGGCCAATCAGTAGTGCCTGCTGCCGGAGAACGTCATGAAGTTGCACACAGTGAAGGTCTTGGGCGGTCTGTTGCTGGCCCTGATGGGGCCGGTGCACGCCGCGGATGATGAGGATGTGGAGGGCATGGTCGGGATGCTCAACATTCTCGGGTCCATGCACGAAACCCCCTGCAGCCTGGAGATGGCATCCCTGCACCAGACGATCGACCTGGGCCCGGTGTCGGCCAGCCAGTTGCAGCGGCCGGGTGACCAGGCGACCTCCGTGGCCTTTCAACTGCTGTTCGAGGATTGCCGGCGCACCGCCGGCCGCATCGCCAGTGAACGCACGGGGAACCTGACATGGAGTGCTTATCAACCGGTGCTCTCGGTGGCGTTCATCGCACCAGCCGATGCCGATGATTCACGGCTGGTCAAGGTGCAAGGCATCACCGGGATGGGCCTGCGCCTGACCGATTCCCAGGGGCGCGATGTACAGCTGGGTTCAAGGGGGGAGCCATTGTTCTTGCCCTTGGGCCGCAACACGCAGACCTGGAACGTCCAGCCCACGCGCACCCCGGCACCCCTGACCAGCGGTGCATTCCGGGCCGTGGTGGATTTCAGGCTCAATTATGAGTAAGGGCAGAACAATGACCAGGTTAACCGGCCCGTGGGCCATTTTTATCGGTGCGGGACTGCTGTGGGCGGTCAGCCAGGGCGTGCAGGCCGATACCAACCTGACGATCCGCGCGACCATCATTGCACCTCCACCGTGCGTGATTAACAGCGGCGGCACGCTGAATGTGCCGTTCGGCAATGACCTGCTGACGTCACGGATTGATGGCGTGAATTATCGACGGGACGTGCCGTATACCGTCACCTGCAGTCCTCCCGTTTACAGCAACGCGATGACCCTGGAACTCAAGGGCGCGGCAGCCGGGTTTGATAACAAAGTGCTCTCGACCCCCAAGACCGACCTGGGGGTCAAGCTCTTCGCCAATGGGGCGGACTGGCCGCTGAACACGCCGCTCAGGTTTACCCATCCGACCTTTCCGGTCGTGCAGGCGGTGCCGGTCAAGCGCGCAGGCAGCACGCTGACGGGCGGGGCATTTGCGACCGCCGCCACCCTCGTGATCGAGTACCAATAATGAGGAAACGATCAATGAAATGTTGGCCACAGCGAACGTTGCTCGGCTTGTGTTGCTTCGGCTTTTTCAGTGCTGCGTCGGCCAACCTGACGTTCAACGGAACGCTGAACGAGCCGCCGCCCTGCACGATTGATTCGGGCAGCACGATTGAAGTCGATTTCGGGGATGTCGGCACCAAGCGTGTCGATGGCGTGAAATATCGCAGGGCCGTCGGCTACACCATCCGCTGCGGCGCCTCCACGCTGCCGTGGCTGTTGAAGTTGAGCGTCAAGGGCGCAGAGACAAGCTTTGATAACGCGGCCCTGCAGACCACTGCGCCTGACCTGGGCATTCGGCTGTACCAGAACAACGCGCCGTTTCGCCTCAACACGCCGCTGGACATCAGCCTGGCGGCACCGCCGACCTTGGAAGTGGTGCCGGTCAAACGGCCGGGTTCGGTCCTGAAGGCCCAAGGGTTCACGGCGGTGGCCACGCTGTTGGCTGAATACCAGTAGGAGTCGAGTGTATGCGACACGCAATGATTCATAAGGGCCTGGCCCTGCTGCTGACCTTCGGCCTGGCGGCCACGGCGCAGGCGGTGGACAACCTGAGGTTCAAGGGCAACCTGGTGGAACAGGCCTGCACCATCCGCCCGGGCGATGAAGCCATCACCCTGGAGCTGTGGGACCTGACCAGCAAGCACCTCTACATCAACACACGCTCAGTGGGCAAACGTTTCACCCTGCACCTGGATGACTGCAATACCACCATCAGCGACTCGGTGACCATCCTGTTCAACGGTGCGGAAAACCGCGCGCTGCCCGGTTTGTTTGCGCTGGACGGTGGCAGCGGTGCCTCTGGTATCGGGCTGGGTTTGGAGACACTGAGCGACAAGCCGGTGCCGGTGAACAAGGTCGGCGACGAACAGAAATTGAGCCCCGGCAACAACGTCATCCTGCTCAAGGCCTATGTGCAGGGTGAGCCGGATGCCCTGCGGGACAAGACCATCGGGCACGGCAGCTACCGTGTGACTTCGACGTTTACGCTGGATTATCCGTAACGCTAAACCGTTATGCATGGGATGAAAGAGAACAACATGAAACGACTATTTGGAGCCGTTGTGCTGCTTGCCCTGGCTGGCGTCACGACGACCGTGAAAGCGGCTGATTGCCGGGTCAATGGCGGCAATTGGCAACGGGTGAGCATTGGCGGGACGTTGAACCTGCAGGTTCCGGTGAATGTGCGGCTGGAGGTGAATGAGCCGCGCATTCTCCTGTCCGGGGTGAGGATCGAATGCCGGTTTGAACCGGACAGCTATACCCCGGATGGACGGCAGGACTACTGGGCCACCGGGACGAGGATCGGCCCGGCCTGGTCGCCTGGTCCGAAGTTCGTCAGCCAGACGACCGGCTTGCGTATCAATGGCAGTTATTGGAACACGCCTATCCAGGCGGGTATCAGGATTGCGACCATGCCTAACAATACGTCTCCGATCCCGATCGATGTCATCCCTTATATATTGATCCGCAACAACCCGACCAACCCGATCGACATTCGAATAGGTGACACTCTGGGCGTGTTACGTCTCGACCAGACCAACAACTACGATTCCTTTTCCACGAGCCTGCAGCTTACGTACATCGCCAACAACGACTTCACCATCTCCCCGTCGTCGTGCACGATCAACAATAACCAACCGATCGAAATCAACTTCGGCAACGTGCACCAGAGGGCGATAGGCACCGACCCCTTATCAACCACCGTTCGTACCGATCGCACGCTCACCTACCGGTGCCCGGACCCGGGGATTACCACGCCGATCACCATTACCTACAAAGGCACGCCGTCCTCGTTCAACGCCAATGCGCTGGTGATGAGCAATCCGAACGTGGGCACGGCCCTTGTCCGTCAGGGGACTGCGGTTCGAGTCAATGGCTCGTTCCTGACCCGTATCACCAACAGTTCCGGGAGCGACGTTGTAACGTTCGCCCTGGTCAAGCAGGCGGGGTCCCTGCCTGTCGAGGGGCCGTTGAACGGCAGCGGCGTACTGGTAATGGGGGTGCCATGACACACCCATACGGTCAGACCTGGCGCGTGACGCGGTTACGTTGTTGGCTGTGGCGTTCCAAAGCCTGGTGGGTCAACTCGCGCATCCATTGTTTTTCGCGGTAGCCCAGTTCGTTGAGCAGCAGGTTGTAGCTGTCGTCCGTCATGGGGTGCCCGGTCAGCACCTGCGGGTGCGGCACACCCAGGGCGTCGGCGAGACCGATCAGCGTGAGCCTCAACGCTTCCTTCTGCTCGGCGGGTAAGCCGTTGGCCTGGGCCAGCCTGGCCTGGGCTTCCTGCAGTTCATCAAGGCGTGCGCATTGTTCGTCGAAATGCCGGGCATTGGCCTCAAGGGTGTTCGGGTGGTGGTCGTGCAGGTACTGTTCCCAATAGGGCTCCAGCAACATCTGGTTGACCAGGCCATCGCCTTCGCCCAGCTCCAGCACCGTGCTGTAGGCCTGTTCGATCTGCGTGGGTTTTACGTCGCCGGTGTCGCGGTACAGCATGTGTTCCGACAGCCAGGGCAGGTCGAGGCGCTTGGCCAGGGAGGTCTGGTAGCTCAGGTAGACCTCCACGTCGTCCACGTTACCCATCACGCCCTCCCGTCGTTGCGAACGCAGCCATTGGCCGAGGCCGCCTTCGGCTTCGGGTTTGAGCCGATGGGCAATGTCCTCGCTGGCGATGCGGTTCAATTGCTTGAGCCGTGCATTGCCCTTTGCCAGCGTCACCAGTTTGCCCTCGCGCTCGCTGGCCGAGGCGGAGTAACGCTGGGCTTCGCTGACCAGCACTTCGATGCCCAGGTCATTGAAAATCTGTGCACTGCCGTCGGCGCACAGGCCTGGAAAACTGGCCATCTTGAACAGCTTTTCACGCAGCGCCGTATCGTTGTGGGCCGCCTCCAGCAAACGCCAGACGCGCTCGCGCAACGTTTCAAGATTGTCCCAATAGGTGTCCATGTCCTGGGGCCGCTGGAAGAAGTCGGGCGCTTCAAGGGCCTTGATCACCTCGAACAAACCCTGGGAGCCGTGCTCGCGCTCCACCGCTTGCCACAGCTCCTGGCGCCTGCCCAGTAACGGCGGCCTGACCCGTTCCAGCCACGGGCCGCTCTCTCCACGGGGCTCATAGCTGCGGTTGGGGTCCAGTCCGGCGGCTTCGCGGTACTGCTCGTACAGCAGGCGCTGGTCGTTGAGCAGGGTGTTGCGGTCCAGGCGGGTATGGGCGACGGTCCGGGCCTCGGCGCTACCGGCCATGAGCGCTGGCACATGATCAATCCGGGTTTGGCTCAGGTCCAGCAGGAAACCCTCCTCCCGTGGGTGGGCAAACAGCCCGGTGGGCCATTGGGTGATGGGGGTGCGGCTCAGGAACAGGCGGCGCAGGTGCGGCATTTTCGAGATGTTCGGTGGCTGCGTCAGCGGGTTGCGGTACAGGTTCAGGTTGCGCAGGTGCTTGAGGTTTTTCAGGCGCGCAACGTCGCCGTTGAGCAGCGTGATCTGGTTTTCCCCCACGTTGAGGTCGCGCAGGTAGCGCATGTTGGCGATGGGCTCGGGCAGCCGCGTCAGTTCGTTCGCACTGACGTCCAGCTCCCGCAGGGACGGGAATGCCTGCAGAAAGGGCCACTGGCTGTCGTTGAACATGCAGTTGGCCAGCTTCAGTTGGGTGACGTGCTCGAAACCATTGCCCAGCAGCGGCAGGCTGCCGGGCAGGTCCAGGGCGCTGAGGTCCAGGCTCGCGCCTCTCTGCACCTGGCCCAAGTCGTCGCGGTGCTCGGCGAGGCGGTCTTCCCAGCAGCGATAGAGTTTGTGCGCAATGATATTTTTACGCAGTTTTTCCTCCCGGGCCATGCGGCTGTTTTTGGGATGGGGGCCGGGCAGGCGCTTCCATTGCTCCAGCTCCCGGTACAGGTTGTGCCGCTGCAGGACCAGGCGATTGAGGACATCGTTGTTCAGCCCCGGGCCGATCTCATTGAGGAACCGCTGCAGGCGTTCCTCCTCCAGGGTCGGGAACAGACTTGCCAGCACCTCCCGGGCGCGGGCCTGGCTCAGGTGCTCCTGGGCGCGGCGCAACCCGCCGAGGGCCGCGCCGCCGAGCAGGGTGGTGGTCTGCGCATCAGCGGTAGAGCGCAGCGGTGGCTCGGCCAGCACCCGGCGCCGTTCGGCCAGGGGTTCGAGGGTTTCCATCAGCCAATGCTTGAGCCCGGCGCCCTGGCCGGGCCGGTAGCCCAACTCGCTTTGCTGAGCGTCGGACAATGCACGCAACAGGCATTCATACAGGGTATCCGGGCCGTGCAGGCGTTGGCCCTGTTCATCGAACAGTTCGTAGCCCACGTGGTTCTGGCGCACCAGCACCCGGCGCCGGCGGGCATCGGCCGCCCCGGCTTCACAACGCAACGTACCGCTGACCTGGCGATCGCGGATTTGCAGGTGCAGGTCGCCAAAGCCATCGCTGTAGCGCTTGAGGGTATTGAGCACCAGGCGCTCGGTACCTTCGGTGATCGCCCAGGGCGGGAAGAACCCCGCGTAGGCCTGGACACTGTGCTGGGCGAAGCTCAGTTCCCTGGCCTGATTGAGCAGGCGCAGCGGTACGTGGTGGTCCAGGGTTTGCCGTTCGGCCGGGGTTGTGCCGGCCAGCAGGGTGTCGGCCAGCGGCCGGTCCAGCGGGCTGACCTGCTCGCGCAAACGGCGTTCATGGGGATCGGCGCTGACCTGGCGGGCCTGATGGATGTAGTCGGCGATGTCACCGGTCTGGCGCGCCACCGAGTCCGCCAGTTGATCGCGCAAGGTTTGCACGCGCAGTGCTTGCGGCACGTCGCCGCCCAGCAGGTGCCTGATCGACGGCTCATCGAGAAACTCCAGCACTCGCGCCGGCAATTCACCGGACATCACCTCGGCCAGGCTCAATTGCAGCGTGTCGGCCGGCGATGCCTGCGGGTTGGCGTACTTGTGGGAGTCACCGCTCTTGTCCGAGCGCACGAACACTTCCAGTGCCTTGGTTTGGGGCCAGCCCGGCAGCTCGGTGATGGTCTGCTCGAACCAGGCGGACGTCGCATCCAGCGGCAGCGGTGCGCCGGCGCGAATGGTGTGCACGGTCTGTGTGGCAGCGCGCTGGGCTTCATAGCGATTGAGGGTCGCTTCCAGCAGCGGCGGGGTCGGCCGGTTTTGCACGTAAAGGTTGCGCAGCACACCGTCGTCGGCACCGCTGATGCGTTGCATCTGCTGCAGTTGCTGGTTGCTGAAGGGCGCCGTGCGCGGCCCCAGGCGGCGCATCAGCGTGGCGCTGTCCCAGGTGCGCGGTTGCTCGGCTTCATGTACGAAGGCGCCGTCGCCGTTGAACCGCACCAGGGGTTGATAGGCGTTGGCGCGCTTCGGGTGAGCGATACGCGTGTCGCCGGTTTCAGGGTCTGCCTGCACTTCGAAGTGAGTACCTTGCAGCGCGAGGATCTGCTTGCCCCGATGGGTGTGCAGGCCGTCGACAATGGGCGGCTGGTCGAGGTTTTTCACAGCATAGGGCGCAATATCCGGGTGCCACAGGCGCGTGCTGCCGTCGGGCCGCACCACCGGGCGCAAGCCTTCGACGAAGGGGCTGAGCTTGAGCCGTGCGACATGGCCCAACTGGCTGGCAGCACCGAACAAGGCAAACTGGATCACGCTGTCGGCCACCGCGACCACTTGCTCCGCCGCCTCGGCACCACGCCCCTGGGCCCAATCGACAATCCCCTCGAACACCTCGTCGGTGATCTGGTACAGGCTGTAGGCGAGCATCGCTTCCCCCAGCAGCGGCACGAAGGGCGTCAGCACCAGCAGCGCCGCATTGAAGATATCCCCGAGGATTTTTTCCAGGTTGTCCCACCAGGCCCAGCGCGCGTGGCGGTCGGCGGTGGCGGTGGGCACGGCGATGTCCAGGGCATCGTTGACGATCTTGTTCAACTTGAGGCGGTACTGGTAATTCCACAGGTCATTTTCGGCGGCGAGCGTTGAGCGATTGACGTGATCGTCACCGATAGCCTGCACGCTGAATTGCAGGTTTGGCTGGGTGGTCGGGGTGTCGCGCCAGCTGGGACGCGGGTCGGTGTGGGCGGTTTGATGCCAGCGCACACGGCTCAAGCGTGTATTGAGCCCGGCAAAGAATTCACCGCGCCTGGCGTGGTCGATGAACTGGCTGAAGAAGGTCTGGTAGCGCTGGCTGTCCCGCAGTTTTTCCGTGAGGTGGCTGAGGAAGGCCGCAGGCGAAGGGTATTGCTTCAGAGGGTGTTCGGGGTCTGCAGGGATGTACACCAGCACCTTGCCGACGGGTCGGGTCGGCTGCGGGACAAACAGCAACAGGATGCCGGTCAATGCCGTGTTCATCAGGCTCAGGGTATGGCATCCAAGCGCCTGACCGTCCAGCAGTGCGACGCGGCCGGCGATCAGGTCGAGCACGGCGCCGTGGGCATCGGCGTCGATGTCCCGGTTGATCAAGGCCAGGTGCGCCGCCGTACCCAGGGCAGTCTTCTGAGTGGCAATCATCTGCAGGCGCACGGCCCGGGTCACCGCCGGGTCATAGAACCCCAGGGCCTGGCGCAGGCTTTTCTGGTAGCGGGCGCCCAGGTCCAGGGTGCGGCAGATGTGCTTGAACTGTTCAGCGGTCAATAACGCGCCGGTGATGGAGTGGCGCAAGGTCAGTGTATCCCGCTGCCCGCGTGGGTCTTCGGCGGACAGGAAGGCGTAGTCGACGAAGGTGTCCGAGGCGGCAAAGTTGGCCAGCGCGACGTCCAGCAGCGACAGGGTTTTGCTTTGCTCCCCACGATTGAAATCGTGCACCCACCAGGCAACTTTGGCGCTGGCATACAGCCGCAGGCAGGTGGTTCTGACGTCAATCTCGCCATAGGCCTTCAAGGCATTTTTCAGCAGCGGTTCGGCGAAGGCGTACACGTCGGTCAATGCCTGGAATCGCTGGTCCATCGCAGCCTGCTGCTGCCAGTGTGCGGCGATCGCGGGCTTGAGCGCTTGATGCTGGCTGGTGCTGGCATGGGGATAGTGGCGGATGCCTTGGTGGGCGACGTCGTTGAGTGCGCGCAGGCGGAGTGGCGAGGTGGTTTTCAGCCAGTGCGGCAGGGCGTTTTCGATAAACGCGTGGTGCAGGGACTGGTCGGGTATGTCGGCCATGGGGGCAACCTGTAGAGCTCAAAAAGAAGGCTTGAGTCTATGCACCGGCACGGCTGCGGATAAGTTTGAATAGTGGGTGGAAACCGCGGCGGATCCCTCAGTAATCCGCAAGTGAAAAGCGCAGGGATAGGCCCATCAGCGCACGCTGCATAAGCTGTTGTTGCCCGGTTGCAGATAGGGCGTAAGAATCGGCGCCATGCCCTTGAGTACCTGTACCGGCAACGCCGAAGTGAACTTGAAACCCTGGGCCGAAGCGCCGGGGACGAAGGCGGTCAGCGTGCCGAAATGATGCTCGCCGATGTAGAACACGAAGGTCGCCGTGCGGTTGATCGCCTTGGAGCTGAGAATCCGCCCGCCGGCGCCGATGGCTTCGATCCGGTTGTCGCCGGTACCGGTCTTGCCGCCCATGGCCAAAGGCGTACCGTCCGCCAGTTTGAAACTGCCGGACACGCGCCGTGCAGTGCCCGCGTCCACCACCTGGGACAGCGCCCCCTTGAGTGCCGTGGCCACCTCGGAAGGCATCACGCGCTTGCCGCGATTGGGGTCGTTGACCAAGCGGGTTTCGTACGGGGTGTCGGCGGCAAAGCGCAGGCTGTCGATACGCAGGGTGGGCTGGCGCACGCCATCGTTGAGGATGATCCCCACCAGTTCCGCCAGGGCCGCCGGGCGGTCGCCGGAGCTGCCGATGGCCGTGGCAAGCGACGGCACCAGATGGTCGAAGGGGTAGCCGACTTTCTGCCAGCGCTGGTGAATATCGAGGAAGGCTTCGATCTCCAGCATGGTGCGGATGCGGCTGTCGCGGGCACTCTTGTGGCGGCTCTTGAACAGCCAGCTGTAAACCTCCTGGCGCTCGTGTTCACTGGCGGCGGTGGCCTGGGTGAAGGTGGCGTCGGGGTTGTTCAGCAGGTAGCCCATCAGCCACAGATCCAGCGGGTGAACCTTGGCGATATAGCCTTGGTCAGGCAGGTCGTAGGCGCCGGGGCCGTAATTCTGGTAGAGCTTTTCGAGGCGCTCGTCGGTGAGTTTTTCAGGGCTTTTGACGCTGCTCAAGTGCGAGCGGACGAAGCTGTTGAAACTCGCCTGGCTGGCGTTGGGCAGCAGGTAGCGGTGTACGGCGGCCAGGCGAATGGCGGTGGGGTGCATGCTGTCGAGGAAGGTGTCGAGGCGCGCCTGGGTGTTCTTGTTGCGGTATTTCTTCCAGAACTTGAGCAGGAAGGTGGTGCCTTCGCGGTCGGCGAATTTGGCCAGGTATTCCTGGCGCCTCGGGTCACTGTCGTCCTTGAGCAACTCGGCACTGTTGTTCGCACCGTGATAGGTGCTGTAGCGCACCAGGTCACGCATCAGGCGAATGAACGGCAAGTTGATCGACTCGCGCAGGGCTTCGATCAACGTGGGATTGCGACCGTTGTCCTGGCTGCGGAAGTTGTGAAAGTGGTGCATGCCGCCGCCGGTGAAAAAACCTTCGCCGGTGTTGGCCGAGTATTGGCGATTGAGGGCGGCGTCGAGCATGGCCGGCAGGTTGCGGTCGCTGTTCTGGGCCAGGTAGTCGAGGGCCCAGCGGGTAATGCGGTCCGTGTCCTCGACCGGGACTTTGCGCAGCTCGGCGGCAGGTGTCGCAGCGTATTTATCATGCAGTTCGCTGACGATTTGCAGGTAGGTGGTCATCACCCGCAGCTTGGCGGTTGAACCCAGTTCCAGCTTGCTGCCTTCGTTGATGTCGAATGGCTGGTCGGTGCTGTCGGTTTGCACGCGCACGCGGGCACCGTCGGGTGTCATCTCGTAGAGGTTGAAACTGTAGCGAACCTGAGCGGTGCTGGCGGGCGTCAGCAGCGTGGGCCCGAGCAGGCCGATCTGCGCGGCGAAGGCGGGGTCGGCGAGTTGCTTGAGGTAAGTGCTGGCCTGGCTTTGCAGGTCGGCTTGCAAGGTGCTCGTGGCAGAGAGATCGAGTCGGTCGAGGTCGTACAGCGGTTGATTAAGCAGGGCGGCCAAGCGCGTGCGGGCGACGCTGATGCCCTTGTTGGTTTCGATCGGCTGGATCGTCGGTTGTTGCTGCCAGTCACGGTAAGTGACTTTGCTGGCGAGGGCTGCGCTGGCCAGCGCCGGGTCGATCACGTTGTTTTGTGCGAGCAGGCGGATGTGGCTGTCGGTGAGGTCCGCCAGTTCCTTGTGGCCCTTGGACAAATAGTGAGACGGGCGGCGCTGGGCGATCATCAGCGACAGCACCTCGCGCAACGCCAGGCCCTTTTGCGGCAGCTGTTTGGGGTCGTTGCCGTTGAGCAGCGTATTGGTCTGGTTGAAATCGGCGCCGTACCACACGCGCAAGCCTTCGGCCATGCCGTGCACTTCGCCGTGGCCGGGTACCGCCGACAGGGGCACGCTGTTGAGGTAGTCGCGCACGATGTCTTGCCGGGCCGCGAGGGTTTGCGGGCCGTCCTGATACGCGCGCACGCTGGCAGAAATCATCTGGCGGATTTTCTCGCCGCCGGACAGGGTCAGGCCGTCGGGCGAGTGGCGGTATTTCTCCAGTTGCGTCGCCAGGGTACTGCCGCCAGCGGTCTGGCCGGGCAGGTGCAAAAGCTTCGCCACCTGGGACCAGGCGGCCTTGGCAAAGCGCGGCCAATCCACGGCCGGGTTGAGTTGCGGGTTTTTCGGGTCCAGCAGGTCGCGGTCTTCGATAAACAGCAGGCTGCTGACCACCACCGGCGGGATCGCCGCAAAGCTTGGGTAGAACTGTTGTGGATACGTGAACTGATACAGCGGCGCGGCGCGGCAATCGGTGATGGTCAGGCCGGCCTGGATCTTTTCCGGGTAGGGCACGAACAGGCCGCGCTGGGCGTAGGCCATCAGGTCGGGGGAGAAGCGCGCTTGAGCCTGGATCAGGTAGTCACGCTTGATCAAGCGCGGCAGGAACTCGCCGAGGGCGCTGTAGCCCAAGCGCTTGTCAAAGGGCCCGGCGCCAGGGTAAACCCGCGCATCGCTGGGGCCCGAATGCATTTGGTAGGTGAGGGTTGAGGCAATGTCGGAGAAGGTTTTGGCCTGCAACCTTGAAGTGCGCATTTCCCGCAGGGCGGCAAAGCCCAGGGCGATCAGCGCAATCAGCAGCACCAGCCAGAACAGCCGCCACCACAACCGTCGGCGGGGAGGAGGGCTTTGTGGCAACGGCTGTTCATCCGGGCTATCGGTGGATACCGCAGCCTTGGTCGAAGCGTTTTGCCATAAAGCGCCCATAGTCGATTGATCCATTTACGTAGATTGATCGGACTTGGTTGAAGCTTAGACGGTGGTGGGCGAGTGGGGGGGATTTGTGAGTGTGATGCTGTTTGTGGCGAGGGGGCTTGTCCCCCGTTGGGCTGCGCAGCAGCCCCAAAACCTGCCATGAAGATCTTCCTGAAGAAATGCGGTGTGTTTACTGGGGCTGCTGCGCAGCCCAACGGGGGGCAAGCCCCCTCGCCACAGACAAGCCCTCTCCACACAGGAAAAATCAGAGCCAGGCTGCGTCCCATAGTGGGTAGTCACCAATATGTTCGACCAGGCCCGCTCGCAGAGGATTGGCGATGATGTAGCGGGCAATTTTGCGAAGGTCTTCATCGCTACGCACTGCTCGGTCATGGTAGCCAAGTTGCCAGAATCGTTCTTTGCTGCCGCGTGCGCGATTAATGGTGAGGGTGCTGCGGGATTTGGTACGTCCCACAGCCTGCGACAACGTTGTGCCTTGCAGCTCAAATAGCCAATGAAAGTGATCAGGCATGACGACCCATGCCAGAGAGTCGACCATTCCCAATTCATGGGTCTTCCTGAATTCTGCTACCAGTAGTCTTCCCAAATGGAAGTCTTTGAACAGGGGTTGCCGGTTGTGAACCACGGCGGTAATCAGATAAGGACGGCCAGATTCTGAATGTCGACCACGGCGTAACAGATGAGAGTTGGGTTGATGAAGCATTCCTTTGCTCCTTGAGGGGAAGTAGTCAATTGACGTTAGCAGCTGCTGTGGAGTGCTCTCTTGCAGTTCAGTGTCGGCGTGTTTCTCGAAGGTAGATTTGTGGCGAGCGGGCTTGTCTGTGGCGAGGGGGCTTGTCCCCCGTTGGGCTGCGCAGCAGCCCCAGTAAAGACACCGCATTTTCTGGATAGAACTTATGGCAGGTTTTGGGGCTGCTACGCAGCCCAACGGGGGACAAGCCCCCTCGCCACAGACAAGCCCGCTCGTCACAGATAACCCCGCTCGTCACAGATAACCCCGCCACATAACCCCAAACCGTCGAGCTAGAGCCTCCCCCACCCGTAAACCCGCCAAAGGTAGGGGCATGACGCTGCACCATTACCGTGCAATACTCGCCGCCGTTTGGTGGCGATGATTCCTACGCTAACCAGGTGATGCTCCTCCGCAAAAGGCGCCTTTACCGAGAGTTCCCGCTGAATCTTGCCGTTTATAGAGTGAAAACCCCTGGGTTTAGCTTTTTATACTGCACCCCCGCTGATCTGGCCCGGCCAGACCGTTTTACCCAAAAGGTGATCCGGCAACGGTACGCCATGGCAGACCCGCCATGACGCCCCGGACTCGGTGGCTCATATCCAATAACAAGACGAGGTTGTATCCCTATGCCAGCTGGCAATCATCTGCCCCACGGCGAGACCGCTCAGGGCGGTCCGCTGAAACGCGAACTCGGCGAACGGCATATTCGCCTGATGGCTCTCGGTGCATGCATCGGCGTCGGCCTGTTCCTAGGCTCGGCCAAGGCCATTGAAATGGCCGGCCCGGCGATCATGCTGTCGTACATCATCGGCGGCCTGGCGATCCTGGTGATCATGCGCGCCCTCGGCGAGATGGCCGTGCACAACCCGGTGGCCGGTTCGTTCAGCCGCTACGCCCAGGATTACCTCGGCCCGCTGGCGGGCTTTCTCACCGGCTGGAACTATTGGTTCCTGTGGCTGGTGACCTGCGTGGCAGAAATCACGGCCGTCGCCGTGTACATGGGCGTGTGGTTCCCCGATACACCCCGCTGGATCTGGGCCCTGGCAGCACTGATCAGCATGGGCACCATCAACCTGATCGCGGTCAAGGCCTTCGGTGAGTTCGAGTTCTGGTTCGCACTGATCAAGATCGTCACCATCATCGCCATGGTGATCGGCGGCGTCGGCATCATCGCGTTCGGCTTTGGCAACGATGGCGTGGCCCTGGGCATTTCCAACCTGTGGACCCACGGCGGCTTTATGCCCAATGGCGTGCAGGGTGTGTTGATGTCCCTGCAGATGGTGATGTTCGCCTACCTGGGCGTGGAGATGATCGGCCTCACCGCCGGTGAAGCGAAGAACCCGCAGAAGACCATCCCGAGTGCCATCGGCTCGGTGTTCTGGCGCATCCTGCTGTTCTACGTCGGTGCGTTGTTCGTGATCCTGTCGATCTACCCGTGGAACGAAATCGGCACCCAGGGTAGCCCGTTCGTGATGACCTTCGAGCGCCTGGGTATCAAGACCGCCGCCGGCATCATCAACTTCGTGGTGATCACCGCAGCGTTGTCGTCGTGCAACGGCGGTATCTTCAGCACCGGGCGCATGCTCTACAGCCTGGCGCAGAACGGCCAGGCCCCGGCCACGTTCGGTACCACCTCGAGCAACGGCGTGCCGCGCAAGGCGCTGCTGCTGTCGATCTTCGTGCTGTTGCTGGGCGTGCTGCTCAACTACATGGTCCCGGAAAAAGTCTTCGTCTGGGTCACTTCCATCGCTACCTTCGGCGCGATCTGGACCTGGCTGATGATCCTCCTGGCCCAGCTCAAGTTCCGCAAGAGCCTGACCCAGGCCGAACGTGACGGCCTTAAATACCGCATGTGGCTGTACCCGGTCAGCTCCTACCTGGCCTTGGCGTTCCTGGTGCTGGTGGTGGGCCTGATGGCGTACTTCCCGGACACCCGTGTGGCGCTCTACGTGGGGCCGGTGTTCCTGGTGCTGCTGACGGTGTTGTTCTACGTGTTCAAGTTGCAGCCGACTCAAGCGGCGGCACGCACCGCGAGCTGAGTTTCCTGCGCTCAACAAAAAGCCCCTTACGGGGCTTTTTGTTTTTCAGGCGGTGGCAACGCGCGCCGGTTGCGTGAGCCGCTTGTTCAAGTCCAGCCAGGCCCCCAGCAACGCCATCAACCCGGCGCCTACCAGTGCGGTGAAAATCTGCATGGCGAAGGCATCGCCGGTGATCGCATTGATCATGTCTGCCAGTGGCGCCAGCAGCACCCCCAGGCAGAACACTTCCAGGGAGTAGCGCCCCATACGGCAGGTTTGTCGGGCCAGCCAGTTCTGCGTCCATTCGCGGCCAGGCAGCAGCTTGGCGGTGACATAGGCCAGGGCCAGGAAGTGCAGCAAACGCACGGGCGACAGGTCGGTCTTGCTGATGGGGTACAGCAGGTCGCTGAGCGCCGACGGCATCAGCGCGTCGTGGATTTCCGGCCAGCGCCACGAGAGCGTGAGAACCCCCGCCACCAGCGCATACACCGCCGCAGCGACGAACAACGGCTGACGCAACAGGCGCCGAGTCTCGACAGGGCGGGGTTGCCCGGCATGAATCGCCGCCGCGCCGCCCAGCACAAACAGCAACTGCCAGGTCACCGGATTGAAGTACCACACGCCGTCGGCAATCGCCGCCAGGTTCCAGCCCAGGTGCGGCGCCAGCAAGTACACCGCCAGCGAAACAGCCACCACCGCCCAGGTCTTGCGCAACAGCAACGGCAACACCAGCGGCAGGCAACCCAGCAGCACGATGTACAGCGGCAACGGGTCCATCAGGTTGGGTTTGAAGCGCAGCAACAGTTCATCCACCAGGGCTTGCTGGGGATGAGTGACGAAGTGCGTCAGGCCCATCTCTTCAACGAGGTCGCGGGTTTCCACATGGCTGTTGGCGAAGAACACGATGCCCATCAGCATCGCCAGCAGGAAGATGTGCACCACGTACAGCACCCAGGTGCGCCGCCAGATCTTCACGCAGGCGATCAGATAACCGTCGCGCTGCAGGATCTTGCCGTAGGCCAGCACGGCCGCATAACCGGCCAGGAACACGAAGACTTCCGCCGCGTCGCTGAAACCGAAGTTGCGCAAGGTGATCTGGCCCAGAGGGTTGTGGGGCACGTGATCCCAGAAAATAAAGATCAACGCCAGGCCCCGAAAAAAATCGATGCGCGGGTCGCGTCCGTTCAACATGGCAGCGGGCTCTTGAACAAGGGGTTTAGTAATGACAAGTGGACGACGGCTTCAGTCGAGCCGTACGTCGGGCGGGCGCAGGTTGGCGGTATTTGTAAGCAATTGCAAAGCTGAGTTTTTTGCTGAATGTCTCATCGCTTTGTTTAAACGTCGATGATCACCAGCGTGCCTTGGCTGCCGGCGAGTACCGCGTGGGCGATGCCGGCTTCAACCAGGTACATCTGACCGGCGCCGACGTCGATGGCCTCCTCGCCAATAGACAGGCGCAAAAGGCCGTCGATCACCAACAGCCCTTCGTTGTAGTCGTGGGTTTCTTCTTCATAAGCCTGTGCATCCATGCGCAGCACCTTGATCCGCGCCGGGCCGACCTGGCCCACGCGGGTGGATTTCCAGGTGTCCGGCAGTTGGGCGGCAAGGGCGGTGAAGTCGAGTAACGGCATGGTGAAGCTCCTTGTTTCAACGATGCCGTTCGGTGGTCCGGTTCAGCGGGGTTGTTCAGTGCGGGCTCAGGCCGCGGCGATTTCATTCGGCTCAAAACTGTCCGCCCGCGCCATCTGCCACATGCGCGAATAAAACTCGCCGTTCACTTCGCCGGTGAGCAATTCGCCAGGTTTCAGGAACACATGCAGCTGCGAAAACAACTTGATCTCGGTGGCCGACATGCGCCGCACCAGGTGCTTGGCCGAGAGTTGCGAAGGGTGGTCGAGACCGGCGGCAGCGAGCATTTCGGCCAGGGCCTTCAGCGTGTTGCGGTGGAAGTTGAACACGCGCTGGGCCTTGTCCGGCACCACCAGTGCGCGCTGGCGCAACGGGTCCTGGGTGGCCACCCCGGTGGGGCATTTGTTGGTGTGGCAGCTTTGCGACTGGATACAGCCGATGGCGAACATGAAGCCCCGCGCCGAGTTGGCCCAGTCGGCACCGATGGCCAGGACGCTGGCGATGTCGAACGCGCTGACGATCTTGCCGCTGGCGCCGAGCTTGATCTTGTCCCGCAGGTTCAAGCCCACCAGGGTGTTGTGCACGAACAGCAAGCCTTCACGCAGCGGCACGCCGATGTGGTCGGTGAACTCCACCGGCGCGGCGCCGGTTCCGCCTTCCTTGCCGTCCACCACGATAAAGTCCGGGAGGATGCCGGTTTCGAGCATGGCCTTGGCGATGCCCATGAATTCCCACGGGTGGCCCAGGCAGAACTTGAATCCCACCGGTTTGCCGCCCGACAGTTCACGCAGCTGGGCGATGAAGTGCATCATTTCGATGGGAGTGGAAAACGCGCTGTGGCGCGACGGCGAGATGCAGTCCTCGCCCATCATGATGCCGCGGGTGTCGGCGATTTCCTGGGTGACCTTGTGCTTGGGCAGGATCCCGCCGTGGCCCGGTTTGGCGCCCTGGCTCATCTTGATTTCGATCATCCGCACTTGCGGGTTCTGCGCCTGCACGGCGAAGCGTTCCGGGTCGAAAAGGCCGGCGCTGGTGCGGCAGCCGAAGTAGCCGCTGCCGAGCTCCCAGGTCAGGTCGCCGCCGTTTTCCCGGTGATAGGGGCTGATGCTGCCTTCACCGGTGTCATGGGCGAAGTTGCCGAGCTTGGCCCCCTGGTTGAGCGCGCGAATCGCGTTGGCGCTCAGCGAACCGAAGCTCATGGCCGAGATATTGAACACCGAGGCCGAGTAGGGCTGCTTGCATTGCGGGCCGCCGACGATCACGCGAAACGCGCTGGGGTCGCTCAGCGGCGCGGGGCGCATGGAGTGGCCGATAAACTCAAAGCCCGACTGGTACACGTCGATCAGCGTGCCGAAGGGTTTGTCGGCACTTTCATTCTTGGCGCGGGAATAGACCAGCGAGCGCTGGGCCCGGGAGAAGGGCAGGGCGTCGCTGTCGGATTCCAGCAGGTACTGGCGGATTTCCGGACGGATGCCTTCCACCAGGTAACGGATATTGCCCAGGATCGGGTAATTGCGGCGCACCGCGTGGGGGCTTTGCAGCAGGTCGAAAATGCCGATCAGGCTAAGGATGCCGGTGACCACGGCGATCGGCCACAGCCATTCGTGTTCGATAAACGGCATGCTGGCGAGGGTGAAAATGACGCAGACGGCAAAGAACGCGTAACGGCTTAACAAGGACAGGCTCATACAGGGTTCCTTAGTTTTTATCCTGTAGGAGCGAGCTTGCTCGCGAAGGTCGTTAACGATAGCGCGGTTGTCTGGATGACCGCGGTGCATTGACGTTTTTCGCGAGCAAGCTCGCTCCTACAGGGCTCGATCAGGCGTTTTGCGCCTGCAGAAAAATCGAGAACAGCTCCGACTGGGATTTGATCCCTAGCTTGCTGTACATGTGTTTCTTATGGACTTTCACGGTTTCAACAGAGATTTCCAGCTTACGAGCGATTTCCTTGCTGGAGCAACCACTGAGCATCAAACGGCCCACATCCAGCTCCCGCGCGGTGAGTTGCGCGCCCCAGCCATCGTTGTGGATCGGCGCCTGCGGCGCGCTCACCTGGTTGAGTTCATGGGGCAGGCGTTGGCGCAGCAAGCCCAGCACCCACGGCTGGATCAGCGACAGCAGGGCAATCTGCTGCGGGTCAAAGCGCTGTTTGGAGCCCAGGGACAGGCACAGGGTTCGCCCATCCGGTTGCTGGCAGTTGAACTGGATTTCATCGGCCACCACGTTCAGCCGGAAGTAGCGCTGGTAATACTCGGTCAGCTCGAAATGCTCCGGGGCCACTTCGGCCAGGCGAAACAGCCCGGTGCGCGAGTGTTCGCGGCTGGCGATGTAGAAGGGATCGAGCAGGTATAAACCGTTGAGGTAATCCTGGAACAGATGGTCGGGTTCGCCGTCCTGGCCCGGGCATTCGGCGAACACCAGGGGTTTGTGCTCGCTGCTGAACAGCAACACCACCCAACTGTCGAACGGCACATATTGGTCCAGCAACCGGACCAGCTGCGTCCAGAAATTCGGCTGGTCCAGGGCGTCTATCATCTGCCCCACCGAACGGTGCCAGGCGATGTCTTCCAGCGACAATGTCATGCATCTACCCCCATAGGGTTAACCCGGCTGCGTGATTTCCCGAGTGTTCGCGGCTGCGCATACTGCGCCACAGATAAAGAACAAGGAATAACCATGAAGGTCGAATTTGCCCAGCTGGCAGGCCGCGATAACGGCACAGCTTACAACCTTGAGCGCGCGTTGGCGGCAATTGCTGCGTGTGCGGCGGATACCCAATTGGTCGTATTCCCGGAAACCCACCTGATGGGCTTCCCGACCGCCGGCACCGTGGCCGAGGTGGCCGAGCCTGTGGACGGCCCGACCGTGCAGGCGATTATCCAGGCCGCCCGCGCGCGCAATATCGCCGTGGTGATCGGCATGGCCGAGAGCGACGCGGGCCAATTCTATAACACCACCTTGATGATCACCCCGGACGGCATCGCCCTGCGCTATCGCAAGACCCACCTGTGGGCCTCGGACCGCGGCGTCTTCACCCCGGGTGACCGCTACGCCACCTGCGTGTGGAACGGCGTGCGAGTCGGCCTGTTGATCTGCTACGACATCGAATTCCCGGAAACCGCCCGGGCCCTGGCGCAGTTGGGCGCTGAAGTGTTGATCGTCACCAACGGCAACATGGACCCGTACGGCCCCACCCACCGCACTGCGATCATGGCCCGCGCCCAGGAAAACCAGGCGTTCGCGCTGATGGTCAACCGGGTGGAAGAGGGCGACGACGGCCTGATGTTCGCCGGTGGCAGTGCGCTGGTCGACCCGTTCGGCAGCTTGCTGTTTGAAGCCGGGCGCGGGGAAGGGCAGTTCCGCGTTGAACTGGACCTGGGGCAACTGGCGGCGGCGCGACAGGACTATCGCTACCTGGATGACCAGCGCTTGAAATTGCCGGGGGAGGTGATTGAGCGCGAGGACGGGACGCGGGAATTGTTGATCCCCAAACCCTGACACGGGTCTCGTGGCAAGGATGCTGTTGTGGCGAGGGGGCTTGTCCCCCGTTGGAGTGCGAAGCGCTCCCGCTTTTTCTGGGGCCGCTTCGCAGCCCAACGGGGGACAAGCCCCCTCGCCACAGAAGCTGCATTTCACCAAAAAGCTGCTTCAACCATAAAAATTATTGCGTTCGCTGCACCGACTTCAGTTCTGCCATAAATCTAATAATTGCGCGGAGAATCGCTCATGGCTCGTTTGCAACGCACCCTGTCGTTAGGGTCGGTGGTGCTGTTTGGCATCGCCTATATGACACCGATCATTGTCCTGGGCACCTTCGGTATCCTGGCGCAATCCACCGCCGGCATGGTCCCGGCCGCTTACCTGGCCGCCCTGGTGGCGATGTTCTTCACCGCCATGAGCTACGGCCGCATGGCCTCGGCGTTCCCGGTGGCCGGGTCCGCCTACAGCTATGTGCGCAAGGCCATCAGCCCCAAGCTTGGGTTTATCGCCGGTTGGGCGGTGTTGCTCGACTACCTGTTCCTGCCCATGGCCATCTGGCTGATCGGCGCGGCCTACCTGCATTCGGCTTTCCCGGCCGTGCCGCAATGGGTCTGGGTACTGGCGTTTATCGGGGTCACCAGTGTGATCAACATCATCGGCCTGAAACTCGCCAACGGCATCAACGCCTTGCTGATGCTGGTGCAGTTCCTGGTGCTGGTCGCCTTCGTCGCGCTGTGCATCCACTACATCGGCGGTGATGCGAGCAAGCCGCTGTGGACCATCACCCCGTTCTTCAACGGCCAGATGCAAATGCCGTTGATCATGAGCGGTGCGGCGATCGCCTGCTATTCGTTCCTGGGCTTTGACGCGGTCAGCACCCTGACCGAAGAAACCCGCGACCCGCGCCGCACGATTCCCCGGGCGATCATGCTGATCACCCTGATCGGCGGGCTGATCTTCGTCGGTGTGTCGTACTTCGTGCAGATCGCCCACCCATCGTTCGAGTTCACCGACGTGGATTCTGCCGCCTACGAGATTGCCCGCAACATTGGCGGCGACCTGTTTGTGTCGATCTTCCTGATCGGCCTGATCGTCGGCCAGTTCGCCTCGGGGCTGTCGGCGCAGGCCAGTGGTTCGCGGTTGCTGTTTGCGATGGGGCGCGACGGGGTGTTGCCCAAGTCGTTCTTCGGTACCTTGCACGCGCGCTTCGGTACGCCGGTCAACAGCATCCTGCTGTGCGCGGTGGTTGCGTTACTGGCGTTGAGACTGGACGTCACCACCTCCACCTCGTTCATCAACTTCGGTGCGTTCCTGGCTTTCAGCCTGGTGAACCTGTCGGTGATCTTCCACTACTGGATCGGTGCCAAGCAGCGCGGGTTGCGGGAGCTGGTGCTGTTCCTGGTGTTCCCGACCATCGGCCTGGTGGCGGATTTGTGGTTGATGGTCAGCCTTGATCACCTGGCGATTTACCTGGGCCTGAGCTGGTTGGCGATTGGCCTGGTGTACCTGGGTTTCCTGACGCGGGGCTTCTCCCGGCAGCCCCCGGAAATGGACTTCCAGGAAGCCGCATAGAAGCTCGGGGTCTATTCTTATTGCAATCGGTTCTCGTTTGGGCGCATCATTTGTGTTACTGTATAACAATTGATGTTCACCCAGACGCCCCGGAGGCCTTATGAAACCTGGTATCCACCCCGACTACCGCACCGTGTTGTTCCATGACACCGCCGCCGACGTTTTCTTCCTGATCGGTTCCACCGTGGAAACCGACCGTACGCAACAACACAGCGACGGCAACACCTATCCCTACGTACTCTTGGACGTGTCCAGTGCCTCGCACCCGGTGTACACCGGCCAACAGCGCAAGACCCAGTCCGAAGGCCGCATCGCCGGCTTCAACAAGCGATTTGCGTCGTTTGGTTCGGCCGGTAAAACCGCCGAGGCGTGATGCACCGCGCGTTACCTCAGGGCTGCTTCATTCAATGAAGTGGCCCTTTTTTATGCCTATCTGACGAAGTGATATCGCAAGGCCATCACTGCAAAGAAAAACCGACTAAACTGCTGGGTAATGGCCAGGAGGCTGTTACCTTGACCGTAGGACACGCACATCGACGCTATACGAGGTGCCCCATGGGAGAGTCAGTGACCTTCGCAAATCCCGACCGCCCGGTGGTGCTGTTGATTGACGCACACCCGGACGTGCTGGACCGCCTGACGCAGTTGCTGCGCCTGGAACCCTTTGAATTATGCAGCGCCACCGACGCCGCTCACGCGCTGGCGATTCTGGCGCAGCAACCCGTCGACCTGGTGATGAGTGCCGCGCGCCTGCCGGACATGGACGGCGCCACCCTGCTTGCGCAGATCCACCATGATTACCCGCACACCGTGCGCATCCTGCTGACCGGTGAAACCGACCTGACGCTGATCATCAAGGCCATCAACGAAGGGCAGATCTACCGCTACCTGAGCAAACCCTGGAAAGACGAAGAACTGCTGCTGGCGTTGCGGCAATCCCTGGCCCATCAACACTCCGAGCGTGAGCGCCTGCGCCTGGAGCAATTGACCCGCCAGCAGAACGACGAACTCAAGCAACTCAACGCCAGCCTGGAAAAACGCGTGGCCTCACGCACCAGCGAGCTGCAGCAAACCGCTGACATGCTCGACCTGGCCTACGAAGAACTCAAACACAGCTACGCCACCGGCACCGAAGTGTTCTCGCTGCTGGCCAACCTGCGCTTGCCCCGAGCCAAGCAAACCAACCGGCAGATCATCGAGCTGGTGCGCACCTGGTGCCACGGCCGCGGCCTGGATGAGGCCAGCAATCGCGACCTGACCATGGCCGCCGCGCTCTACAACATCGGCAAGTTAAGTTGGAGCGACAACATGATGGTCTCTCCCAGCGACCTGCTGCACAGCACCTACCGTGAGCGGTACCGGGCGTATCCGGCCCAGAGCGAATCGTTGCTGATGACCCTGGAACCGATGAAAGACGCGGCACGCTTGATCCGCCACCACCAGGAACGCTGGGACGGCAGCGGTTTTCCCGACCACCTCAAGGGCGAAGCAATACCTGTAGGTTCGCGCCTGTTGAAACTGGCGGTGGACTTCATCGAATTGCAACGCGGCTTGATCCTTGAGCGGCAGATGAACAGCGACGAAGCGCTGCTCTACATCCGCAAATACGCCGGGCGCCTTTACGACCCGGACATGGTCGAGGACTTCATCCAGGCCTGCGCCGCGTTCCTCAGTGACGTGACCCTGGGCGACCCGTCGGTGAAGGTCCTGACCACCCGCGAACTGGCCGAAGGCATGGTGCTGGCGCGCAACCTCAACGCCGACAACGGCATGCTGCTGCTCAACGCCGGCAAGGTGTTGAACCTGCCGCTGGTGGACAAGCTGATTGCGTTCGAGGCCATGGAAGGGGCGAAGTACAGCGTGTTCATCAAGGAGCCGGATGAGGCACTGCTTTCGGGGTGAGACCGGTTCATGGGATCCTTGCGCCTTTGTATTCAAGGCGACCTTTTCATGACCTCCACCATTCGCATCGCCGCCGCCCTGCTGATCGGCAGCGACGGCCAGACCCTGCTGGTACGCAAGCGCGGCACCCAGGCCTTCATGCAGCCGGGCGGCAAGATCGATGCCGGCGAGCAACCCGCAGAGGCTTTGGCCCGTGAGCTGCACGAAGAACTGGGCCTGCGAGTTGATCCGGCGGCGGCTGTGTACCTTGGGCAGTTCTCGGCGCCGGCGGCGAATGAGCCGGGGTTTGTGGTGCAGGCCGAATTGTTCCAGGTGCACATCGACGTGGCGGTGATGCCGGCTGCCGAGATTGAAGAGGTGTGCTGGATCGACCCGGCGGGCGACGGCGGTTTGCAGCTTGCGCCGCTGACCCGGGATTTGATTCTGCCGTTCTACCGCGCCTCTCTGATCCCTGCCTGATCTTGTGGCGAGGGAGCTTGCTCCCGCTGGGGGGCGAAGCGGCCCCAGGATTTTTGGGCCTGCTGCGCAGCCCGGCGGGAGCAAGCTCCCTCGCCACAGGTATCCGCTACAGGTCAGCGAACGGCGCTGACGCCGTCCAGGGTCGAAAACGAGGTGTCCTTGGCCGTCAGCAGAAAATCACGCATGTACGGCGCGTCCAGCATGTCGGCGCGAATCCCGGCGTACAGCGTGGCAAACAAACCTTTCTCCCCCAGCCGCTTGGCCTTCACATACCCCCGGGAGCTGTATTCATGCAGCGCCCAATGGGGCATGCCGCACACGCCGCGACCGCTGGCCACCAACTGCATCATCATCACCGTCAGTTCCGAGGTGCGCACCTGGGCCGGTTCTACATCCGCCGGTTCCAGGAAGCGGGTGAAGATGTCCAGGCGATCCCGCTCCACCGGGTAGGTGATCAGGGTTTCGCTGATCAGGTCTTCGGGCACGATGTACGGCTTGTTCGCCAGCGGGTGCTGGTTGGCCACGGCGAGCATGGCTTCGTAGGTGAACAGCGGTACATAGGTGATGCCCGGCAGCTCCAGCGGGTCCGAGGTCACCACCAGGTCCAGGTCGCCACGGGCCAGGGCCGGCAGCGGCGCGAAGGCGAAGCCGGAGGCCAGGTCCAGCTCGACTTCCGGCCAGGCATCGCGGAACTGGTCGATGGTCGGCATCAACCACTGGAAGCAACTGTGGCACTCGATGGCCATGTGCAAACGCCCGGCCGTGCCGCCGGCCAGGCGCGCGATGTCGCGTTCGGCACCGCGCAGCAAGGGCAGGGTGGCGTCCGCCAGTTGCAGCAGGCGCAGGCCGGCGCTGGTGAAGCGCAGCGGCTTGGTCTTGCGCACGAATAACTGCATGCCCATGCGCTCTTCCAGTTCCTTGAACTGGTGGGAGAGTGCTGATTGCGTCAGGTGCAGGCGCTCAGCGGCCTCCACCAGGCTGTCGGCTTCGCGCAAGGCGTGCAGGGTCTTGAGATGGCGGATTTCGAGCACGGGGTCTCCATGAATATAACTTGTGACAAATTCGGATCGGTTGAGTTTGTCTCATGTTGATAGGCCTGTCGACCGTCGTGCTCAAGTCCCGCCGCCTCACACCCCGGCAAAGTGCCGGGTGGCCAGCGCTCGCCCGATATTGCCGCGCCAGATAGGGTCCACCGCGGCCCCGGCTTGCGCCTGGGCGACTTGCCATTGCAGGCCCAGGTTGCGCTGCTCGGGAATCTTCAAGTGGGCCTTGATGAACTCGTCGAACTGCGCCCCGGCCTTGTCGTAATGAAAGTGCGCGTACCACAGGGTGGCGGGCGGCGTTTGTGTCAGGTCCTGAACCACGTATTCCTGAAGATAATCCGCCCGTCCTTTCTTGCCTTCATTGAGGTTGCGGGCCGGTTCGCCCTTGCGAATCTCCACCACCCGTTGTTCGCGAAGGTAGTCCAGATAACCTTCGGTAGGGGTTTTGCTGGCGAGGGTCTGGCGGATTCGCAGGTTGCGGCCCTTGATGGTCAGCTCCGCGGCCTTGGCCCGCAGCTGGCGCACGAGGTCCTCGGTGGGGTCCAGGCGTTCCAGGCGATTGGCCCGCAGGTTCAACTCGGCCGCTTCACTGACCAGCAGGTGCTCCAGGTCCACCGGCAGCATTTTTTGCTCGGTGTAGGCGGTGGCGCGGCTTTCGTACAGCCCGACGTTGTCCAGGCGAGCCCTGGCTTCGCTCACCACGAACGGCTTGACGTTGGACTCCGGCGGCGCGGGTTCCGAGGCGGCATTGTCCTTGAGCCGGGACTTGCCGCCGGGGCCCTTCACCCAGGTCTCGACGCGCCCGCTGGCGCTCTCAACCTGGTAAGTGGTGGCTTGGGTTTGTGGGTCGATGCTCTCGGTGCCCACCAGGGAAATATTGTCCTCGGTGTCGAATACCCGCCGTACAGGTTGCCCGGCCGGTGGGCGGCTTGCCGGCGACTCCTTGATGGCCCGGCGAGCCAGTTCGATCATCTGGTCAATGTCGACGAAAAACGCACTGAGTTGCGCCTGGTCGAAATGCTGCGGGTAACCGAGGTTCCAGGTGCGGATGGTCAGCCGGAATTGTTCATAGGCCTGTATGCAGTCTTCCAGCACCTTGCGCCGCTGTGTGATGTTGGCGCTGGCGTTGGGCAGTTCAAAATGCGAAGCCCATGCCCGGTTGACTTTGGCGTAGCTGTCCCGGGCCTGGGCCCGCAAGTAGAACCAAGACAGCTCGGCAACTTCGGGGTAAGTCTCAAGGGTATCGAAGCGGTGTAAGAATTTCAGGTGCGTGCGGTAGCTGTCATTGAGCGTACGTCGGAATTGCTCCAGCATCGGGCTTAGCCGGGTACGGTGGGCGGCATCGGTAACCTGATCGAACCAGCGGTTGAACTGGGAAAAGTCGGCATCGATCCGGTCCAGGTCACGCAGAATCTCGCTGCTGATCCTTTTACGCTGCCGCAGGATCTCCAGCATGGCGGGAACGATTGCCAAGGTGTCGAAAACCTCGGGGGAGATAGCGGTCATGTTATGGGTTCCAAGCTCCAGGATCCGTGCCTCGATCTGCTTGAAGTGATAGCGCGCCCGGTTCAGGGTGGTCAGGGTCAGGCGCGCCGCATTGCGGCTCATGTCCTCTCTGATCGCGCGCTGGCGGTTGCCGCTGGTAAAGGGCACGAACTCCGTCAGTTCCTGATACTGGCGGCTGTACAGTTCGATGTCCTGCTCGAAGGATCTGCGGATCGCCGGGCCTGCGCTGTCGGTGCGGGCCATCAGTTCTTCGGTTCGGTTAATGGAGAGCGCAATCAGGTCTTCGCGGCTGTTGATACTGTTGGCCAGCGCCTGTTGGCGGCGCAGGGCGCGGTCGGTCCACCAGCGTGGCAAGTAATCACGGATCGACTGGGGCCAGATCGGATCAAGCACTTCGGCCATATGCCCGAGCACGCTGCCGCCACCCGCCAGGCCGCCCTTGAATGCGCTGCCGTAGACGCCGTAGTGAGTGTCCCATTCGCCGTTTTCATCCAGGGCAATCGGCTGCTTGTAGGTTTTGCTGCGGGTCGGGCTCAGGCGCCAGTCCAGGGGATCGCCGGCCAGCTCAACCTGATAGATGCGCCCGCGCCGCACGATGAAGTCGCCTTCGGTATGCCGGTACACATTGCGATAAAAACCGTGGGTCTGCGGTTGCAGCCCGGCCAGCGAGATCACTCCTTCATATTCATAACCGGCGAAACGCTGTGCCGCCCGCCGAGCCTGGGTGACTGAGGGCAGGTGCAGGCTGGCGGCGCTGCTGGCCAGATGGCGCAATTGACGCTGGCGCGTGGCGGCGCGGGCGTTGACCGGCAGGGCTAGGCTGCCCGGCAGAATGTCCATGGCGCAGTCGATCAGCGACAACAGCACCGCCTCGACCTCGGCCAGGCCATGGCCGACGTTCCCGCGCAGGAACGCAGCAGTGGCCAGGTTGGCACTGGACCAGGCGTCATACAACGCGACGACCGAACCCACGAAAGGCACCAGCCCCAGGGCGATTTTCAGGTAGTTGAAGATCAGCCCGGCGCGCAGCGCATTCTGCTCCAGCAACAAGGCCGCGTTGGAGCGTGAGGTCGCGCGATGCGCTTCTATGACGCGGCCCATATGGGCGTTCAGCAAATGGGCGGCCAGCGAGGTGGTGGCCGGCCACGGGGTTCCGACGGCAAAGACCGGATCAAAATTCCGTTGCTGGGCCTGGGCGATCCGGGCGAGGTGGGCGGCGGTGTCGCCCTTGATGGCCAGGCCGGCCAGGTAGGCGCTCATGCCGCTGACCAGGCTGAGGTCGTAGAGCGCCTTGCGGGCCAGTTCCAGGCTCGCGTAGCGCCGCAGGTCCTGGTTGTCCGGGCTGTTCGGCAGGTACAGCAGGGTCAGGCCGGAGACTTGTTCCTGAATAAACGTGACCCCTGACAGGGTGGTCGGACCGAAGTCGGTATCTTCACCGCCCGCACTCAGCGTGGCCGGCAACAGCACGATTTTCTTGTCTTCCACCTGCCAGGCATCCGCGTTGTCGGCGTCGATGGCGATGTTCAGCAGCCGCAGATCGTTGTCGTCGAATCGCCCCAGGGCCCGGGCGCGTTTGCCCTGCAGCATGAGCATCAGGCGCAGCGGCTCGGTCAGGCATTCGCGACGGTGCTGCGTGGTGAAAGGCGCCGCCGCGGGATCACCGAGGAAGGTGCGGGTGATCAAGCTTTCGTAGGCTCCGGCGAGGTCCAGCTCCTTGACCAGGGTCTTCAGGTATTCCAGGGACAGGCCGGTGGTCAGCCGGGTGGTTTCAGGGGCATTGGGGCCGGAGACATCGAGCTTCATGTAGGTCAGGCGCTGGGCCAGCGTCGGGTCGATGTTTTGCTGGGCCAGTTGCAACAATGACAGGGTGCTGCGGCGGGTACTGGGCACCGTCACATACTTGAACGGTGTACCCGGGCCCGCGTATTCGGACAGGTATTCGCGCTCCTGGCTGACCGTATCGGGCAGGTCCAGTTGCACCGACCAGGTGTGTTCAAGCTGGAAGTCTTCGCGCAGGCGTTGGTCCAGGCGGCGCTGGCCGAAGTCGTCGAAGGGTTCCAGCTCGCGCTCGAGCAATTGCTGCGAGCGATGCAGGGCGCTGATCTGCGCGTTTATCAGATGCTTGAGCGCCAGGCGTTCATCTGCCGGCAACTGGCTCAACTCCCCAGGCAGTGCCCCGGCCAGGGTGCTGCTGCGTTGTTGCTCGAGCAGTTGTCCATACGCCAGTTCCCGCGCCGGGCACACCGGGGTTTGCAGGGTAAACAGGGTTTGTTCTTTGAGTTTGTCCAGGCCTTCGGTTCGCTCCTGGCCGAACGGAGGCACCGGGAAGAGGGAGATCAGCGCATACGCCTGTTGTTCGCTGGCGTACAGCTGCTGTTGCAACGAGTATTCAATCGGGTCGCCGGTGAGCAGCGACAATTGCAGGGTGACGTCCTGCGCTTCGCTCGACAGCTTGAACAGCGAGTGTTCCAGGGCTTGGCGGGATTCGAAACGCTGCAGGCCCCCTGCATTGCCGGGCCAGTACAGCAACAGGCTGTGGGGCGCCGAAGAGGTCAGCGCGCTGGTCTGGGTGATGAGCAACAGGCCTGTCAGTTCCTCGGAACCTTCCCTTGGGTCACGGCTGGAGAGGATCAGGCGGGTCACCGCGACAGCCGGGCGGCGTTCCGGGGCCGCGGGGTGTTCCGTGACGGCCAGGAGCAGGCCGTGTTCTTCATCGCTGATCTGCTGGAGCGCATGCTGGATGGCGCCCTCGGCGCGCAGGGCGGCGAGCCGCGCCTGGTAGAGCGCGTCATAGTCCGGATTGGGTTTTTGCCGCAGCTCAAGTTGATCGAGGGCAGCTTTTTTTGCCAGCAGGCCGCTGGCGGCATCATTGCCGGCCTGCTCTGCGTCTTTCAGCGCTTGCATCAAACCCTTCAACTGCACCAGCCGGGCGGTTTGCTCAGGGCCATCGCCCAGGAAGCGTTCCAGTGCGCTGCGTTGCAGCCTGATCGCGGCCCAGCGCTGGCCCAGGGCAATGTCGGCGCTGAGGTGGCCGAAGGGCAAGGCAGGAGGCAGGTCGCCAGCGTCCGGGCCGGGCGTAGCTGCCGGTTGATGCGGTGCGATAAGCATCGGGATTTCCCGGCGCTGGCTGTCCAGGCGGTCGGCATCATCCAGGGCATGGCTGGCGTAACGGGCCAGGTCACTGCCATTGCGATGACGGTTGCGCAGGCTTTCCAGCTGAGCCGCGTGCAGGTGCGACAGCAGGTCCAGAATGCCGTGCTCCAGGGGTTCGGTGCGCGAGCTGTATTCGACGGTGACAGCGTCAGCCGCGACGTCCGGCGGGATCAGTTGCTGATGCGCTGCGACCAGCCACTGTTCCATGTCGCGGCGTTGGCTGAAGACCATCACGCCGGGTTGCCGGCAGGGCAGGTACAGGGTTTGTGTCAACAGCGGCTCCTGGCCCACGGAGATGACCCAGGCGCCAGCCAATTTGACCTTGCTCTGGTCGGGCAGCAGCAACGCCAGCTGGCAGGTCTCGACGGGGCGTACGCCATTGGGGGTGGTGACCGGGTTGAGCACTGTCTGCAACGAGATCAGTTGTTGGGCACCCAGCCTTCCCTGGGCATAGGCCGATTGCCCGCAGGCCTCGAAATGCTGGCAGTACAGTTGTGCCGCCCGCTCGCGACGGGACAACGGCGTACCCGGCGCCCGGGTACTCCAATAGTTTTCCCAGCGGGCGCTGAGCAGTTTCCCCAGGCCCAGTGCCTGGAGCCGCTTGAGCAATTGCACGGGCGTGAGGGCTGACAGGCGGTGGGACGCCAGGCCGACCACGGTGCTGCGGGCATCCAGGGTGGGGGAGATGTCTGGAAACTGGCAGATAAATCCCCAGGCATCCACCAGGCTGACGAAGTGCTCGTCGTGATCTTCGGTCTTGAGAAATCCCAGGCCGACCGGTGCGGTGCCCAGTTGCCAATGCTCTGTGAGCAGTTGTTCGATGGAGTCGCGCACGCCGGGTGCCTGGGCAATCAGTTGATGCAGCTCCTGTTGGCTTTCGCGCCAGCGCGCTGAGGCTTGCAGGGACAGGCTTTGGTCCTGGAGGCGGGCCTGGCCTGGAAGCGACGGTGAGGCGAAGTCGCTCAGGGTGGCAGACGGGGGAAGTAGGGTGAGGTCACTCATGATGGTGTATTCATGCTCTGGTGAGACCGGGCTTGCCGGTGAATGCACCATTAAAAAGGCGGGGCCAGGGCGTGAGGTGATAGATAGATACGCGGATGACCGTTGGGCGCCCTTCATCAAACTGTCACTGAACTGTGGCAGCGCGCTTGTACAAAGTTCATCAGACTCGCGCTCTACTGGGGTTCTGCGTTTCGGTGTTTTTCATGCGCGTGTTGTTTTTCATGGCCGCTCTGTTATTCGGCCTGCCGTCCTTTGCGGCTTCTCGATGTGATGTGAATGTCCCGACTGAACGGGTTGATCTGGAACAGGTGAGCCTGGCCTACCAGAGCATTGGTCGTGCCTCCGACCCGGCCTTGCTGCTGGTGATGGGTCTGGGCGGGCAGTTGATCCACTGGCCGGACGAAGTGGTGGTGGCCCTGTGTGAGCAGGGCTTTCGGGTGATTCGTTATGACAACCGTGATGTCGGGCTGTCCACCTGGCGCCAGGCACCGGCCAGCGCCAACCTGACCTTTGAAGTGCTGCGCTACAAGCTCGGTCTGCCGGTGGCGGCGCCCTACACCCTGACCGACATGGCGGACGACGCACTGGGCTTGATGGACGGCTTGCACATCCAGCAATTCCACGTGCTGGGCGCGAGCATGGGCGGCATGATCGCCCAGCACCTGGCGGCCATGGCGCCGCAACGAGTGGAAAGCCTGACGCTGATCATGACCAGCTCCGGCGCCGAAGGCCTGCCGGCACCGAGTGCGGCGCTGGTGCAACTGTTGTCGCGCCGCAGCGCGCCCAATCGTGAAGTGGCCCTGGAACAACAGGCCGACCTGCTGGCGGCGCTGGGCAGTCCTTATGTGAAGGATGATCGCAAGGTGCTGTTGCAGCAGGCGGCGCAGTCGTACGACCGGGCGTTCAACCCTGACGGTGTGAAGCGCCAGATCATGGCGATCCTTGCCGAACCGAGCCGGGTGCCGTTGCTCAATCAACTGCGGGTGCCGACGCTGGTGGTGCATGGCACGGCCGATCCGTTGTTGCCGGTGATGCATGGGGTGCACCTGGCGGCGCATATCCAGGGCAGCCAGTTGCGGCTGATTCCGGGGCTGGCCCATCGTTTCCAGGAGGCGTTCAAGGCGCCGTTGCTGGCGGCGGTCTTGCCCTACTTGCAAGCGCATCGGCAGGATGCGGCGCATTGGGCGCAGATCGACCCGGTGGTGCCTGCGAAGGTTTTGTAAGGGCTTGACGGGGTGTATCGTGGGACCTTTCCGGCGTTTAATGCCAGCGAGGTTGCCTAGTCATGAGTACTCCCCTGAAAATCGATTTCGTCAGCGACGTGTCGTGTCCCTGGTGCATCATTGGCCTGCGTGGCTTGACCGAGGCCCTGGACCAACTGGGTCCGGAGGTGCAGGCCGAGATTCATTTCCAGCCGTTTGAGCTGAACCCCAACATGGCTGCCGAAGGGCAGAACATTACCGAGCACATCACTGAAAAGTACGGTTCCACGGCTGAGCAGTCCCAGGCTAACCGGGCGCGGATTCGTGATATGGGTGCGGAGTTGGGGTTTGCGTTTCGTACTGACGGGCAGAGTCGTATCTACAACACGTTTGATGCGCATCGTCTGTTGCATTGGGCGGGGCTTGAGGGGTTGCAGTACAACCTCAAGGAAGCATTGTTCAAGGCGTATTTCACTGACCAGCAGGATCCGTCTGATCACGGGACGTTGGCGGGGATTGCCGAGGGTGTTGGGCTGGACCGTGTGCGGGCAGAGGAAATTCTGGCTTCGGACGAATATGCCGCCGAGGTGCGGGAGCAGGAGCAGTTGTGGGTATCTCGCGGGGTGACTTCTGTGCCTACCATCGTGTTCAACGATCAGTACGCGGTGAGTGGTGGGCAGCCGGCTGAGGCGTTTGTCGGGGCGATTCGGCAGATTATCAGTGAGGCCAAGGGCTGAATGGGGCTGTCAGATAAAAATCAAAAGCAGCCGACCTGAGTGTTAGAAGCAAAAGCAGAGCCGCTTTATGTGGGAGCGGGCTTGCTCGCGAAGAACCAGAGGGCGCCGCGTTGAATCAGGAGGCCCAAGTCATCGTTAACGACCTTCGCGAGCAAGCCCGCTCCCACATTTGGAGCGTGCCCGCCTTTGATTTTGCTGTTGCTTCAATCAAACTTATAGCTGATGGCCGTCTGCACCTGCCCCTGATTCACATCCCCGGTCTCCTTGACGATGCTGCTATTGGCCGCTGACCCCACCAGGTGTATCCAACTGGCACTGGTCAACAGCGACCACTTCGCATCCAAAGGAAACTCAAAACTCTGCGTCAGCGTCAGGTTCTGAAACCCGGCACTGGCGTTATACGGCCGAAACCCGGAGGCCGCAGCCTCATTGGCATCCACCCCGAAAAACGTCTGCGCCTGGCGGGCATCGGCAAAGTGCGCCATCAGGCCGGTGCTGCCGATAATGCCGCTCCCCAACGGATAACCCAACTCGCCGCCGAGCTTGCCCACCACGCCGCTTTGATCACGCGCCCCGCCCACGGCCTGGCCCACCTGTGCATACACCCGCCAGAACTCAGCCGGAGCGTATTGGATGAAACCGCCGATCTCGGCCATGTCCGAAACATCGCGTAACCCACGCAACGAGCCATTGGCCGTGCGCCCCGGCAGGTAATTGATATAGGGCCCCGCGGTAAAACCGTTGGTATTGAGCGCACTCCAGGTCAGCCCATCGTCGGAACCCAGGCTGACACTCCCCCAATCCAGGTCGAAATACGGGATCGGCCGCGTTTCGTAGCGGCTGCCCGTGGGATCGTGGGGCTGATAGCTGACGCCTGCGCCGGCTTCACCGGTAATTCCGTCCGCCAGCGCAGCGCCGCAAACGCCCCACAGCCCCAGCAAACCGGTGAATACAGCAAAAGTAACCCTGAACATGGAGCCATTTCCTTTTGTGAACATGCGCGCATGAACGCGCAAACGCCCTGCCTTAGGCAAGCACTCATCTAGGTTGTAGCAAGCTACAAAAATTGTAGCAAGTTCCGACACAACCACACGCCGATACACGCCAAACCCTTTGAAAACAGGGGTTGGTGGCACTTGGCACACTCCATGCTCTATCCCCTGCAAGCGCAACAGCGCGTTCCTACTTCATAGGTAAATGCAGATGATCCACTGGCATATCGTGTGTGACTTCGACGGGACTATCACTCCTACCGACGTCATCGACAACGTCCTCCAACGCTTCGCCGGCCCCGAGTGGGAAACCATCGAGCAGGAATGGCTGGATGGGCACATCGGTTCGCGCGAATGCCTGAGCCGTCAACTGGCGCTGATCAAGGCGACCCCGGCCGAGTTGCTGGCGTATTTCGACAGCGTCGAGATCGATCCGGACTTCCCGGACTTCGTCGACCACGTCATGGGCCTGGGCGCTTCCATTGAAGTGGTCAGCGATGGCATCGAACAAGGCATCGCGCGGATTCTGTCGCGCAACTACGTGACCTTGCTGCCGATCCTCGCCAACCGCCTGCGCCAGGTCGACCAGAACAGCTGGCGCATCGACTTCCCGTATGCCAGCGACGCCTGCCGTGCCGCCTCCGGCAACTGCAAGTGCAAGTCCACGCCGCGCAACAAGCGCGTGCTGGTGATCGGCGACGGCAAGTCCGACATGTGCGTGGCCTCCACCGCCGACTTCGTCTTCGCCAAGGCCAGCCTGGCCGACTACTGCGAAACCAACAACATCCCTTACGCGCGGTTCGACACCTTCGCCGAACTGCCGGCATTGCTGGCCAAGCTGCCTCAGGGCATCGCCGCCAACGCCACCTCCTTCAGCACCTCTTCCGACAATCAGGAACTCTTCCACCATGTCTGATATCCGCATCGCTACCGCAGAAGACCAGGTTCTTCTGGATAAAGAAGCCAAGTACTGCTCCTACGGCGACACCGTTCACTACATCGACCCGCCGCGCATTTTCAGCCGCTGCGAAGGCTCCTACGTGTGGGACACCGAAGACCAGGCTTACCTCGACCTGCAAATGTGGTACTCGGCCGTTAACTTCGGTTACGCCAACCCACGCCTGAACAACGCGCTGAAGCAGCAGATCGACACCCTCCCGCAAATCGCCAGCCAGTACCTGCACAAAGGCAAGATCGAGCTGTCGGAAATGATCGCAGTCGACGCCAAGAAAAAATTCGGCCTCGACGGTCGTGTGCACTTCAACGTGGGCGGTTCGCAGTCCATCGAAGACTCCCTGAAGGTGGTGCGTAACGCCACCAACGGCAAGAGCCTGATGTTCGCCTTCGAAGGCGGCTACCACGGCCGTACCCTTGGCGCTTCGTCGATCACTTCGAGCTACCGCTACCGTCGTCGCTATGGCCACTTCGGCGAGCGCGCCAACTTCATCCCGTTCCCGTACCACTTCCGCGGCCCTAAAGGCATGACCAAGGAAGAATACGGCAGCCACTGCGTGCAGCAGTTCGCCCGTCTGTTCGAAACCGAATACAACGGTGTGTGGGACCCGAAAGTCGGCCAGAGCGAATACGCCGCCTTCTACGTCGAGCCGATCCAGGGCACCGGCGGCTACGTGATCCCGCCGATGAACTTCTACAGCGAGCTCAAACAGGTCCTCGACCAGCACGGCATCCTGATGGTTGTCGACGAAATCCAGATGGGCTTCTGGCGTACCGGCAAGCTGTGGTCGATCGAACACTTCGACGTCAAGCCGGACGTGATCGTCTTCGGCAAGGCATTGACCAACGGCCTGAACCCGCTGGGCGGCATCTGGGCCAAGGAAGAGTTGATCAACCCTAAGATCTTCCCGCCAGGCTCCACTCACTCCACCTTCGCGTCCAACCCGTTGGGCACCGCGGTAGGCCTGGAAATGTTCAAGATGACCAGCGAAGTCGACTACGGCGCAATGGTCATGGCCAAGGGCAAATACTTCCTGGCCGGCCTGCAAGAGCTGCAAAAGCGCTTCCCGATCATCGGCGACGTCGATGGCCTGGGCCTGGCCCTGCGCTGCGAAATCTGCGGCCCGGACGGCTTCACTCCGGACAAGGCGACCCTGGACTACATGGTCGAGGAGGGCATGAAGGGCGACATGGTGGTTGACGGTCAGAAACTCGGCCTGATCCTCGACGTGGGCGGCTACTACAAGAACGTGATCACCCTGGCACCGTCGCTGGAAATCAGCTACCCGGAAATCGACCTGGGCCTGAAGCTGCTCGAGCAACTGCTTGTGCGAGCGACCAAACGGTGAGCAGCCACGAGATCGACCTCGGTGAAGGTGATGCCGGCTTCGTTCTCGGTAGCGGTCCGATTGGGATCCTGTTGATCCACGGCCTGACGGGCACCCCGACGGAACTCCGTCGGGTGGCCCAGGGGTTGGCCAAGGTCGGTAACTGCACGGTGTACGTGCCGACCCTGGCCGGCCACTGCGGGGACAACAGCGACCTGCAAGCCACCGGCTGGCAGGACTGGTACGAAGGCGTGCGCAAGACCTTCGTCGCGGTGAAACAGCGTCACGAGCAGGTATTCGTCGGCGGCTTGTCGATGGGCGCGGTGATGTCGATGTACGTGGCGTCGCAGTTCCCCGGCCAGGTTGCCGGCTTGCTGATGTACTCCACGACGTTGAAGTACGACGGCTGGAGCATCAACAAGATGGCGTTCATCACGCCCTTACTGATCCGTATTCCCTTCGGTGTGCGCCTGTTCCGCTTTACTGAAAAGCCGCCCTACGGCATCAAGAACGAGCGCCTGCGGGCGATCGTCGAGCGGCAGATGAAGGAAGGGGAGAGCAGCGAGGCGGGTCTCTTGACCATGGAGGGCGTCACGGTGCGCGAGTTGCACTGGATGAATGCCGTGGTGAAGAAGCTCATGCCATCGATCAAGACCCCGGCCCTGGTGCTGCATTCCATCGAGGATGACATCACCAGCCGTTGGAACGCCGATTACGTGGAACGCCATCTCGGCGGCCCCGTGACCAAGATCCTGCTGGACAACTGCTACCACATGATCACCGTCGACCTGCAATACCGTCGGGTGATCGAGTTGAGTGCCGAGTTTGTCGGGCAGCACGCACACGCCACAGAGGCACCTGAAGATTATCGACAGCTGGCTTGAACCCTAAGGATTTGACGTGATCACCGCCCAAGCCTTTTCGACCATTCGGGCCATCGAACGCAGTGCCTGGAACGACTGTTTTCCCGATGCCCTGGAGGATTGGGACTATTACGTGGCCGTGGAAAACGCCGCTATTGATGACTTTCAGTGGCGCTACCTCGCGGTGTTTGACGATGCAAGGCTGGTGGCGGTCGCACCGGCGTTCATCACGCGGTATCGCCTGGACACCACCGTGTCAGGCGTAGGCAAGCGCTTTACCGAGCGCCTGGAGCGACTGTGGCCGGGTGTTTTGAAGTTGGGCCTGTATGCCATCGGCTCGCCGGTGGCGGAGCAGTGCAATGCGGGCATCGCCAGCCACGTTGCCGAATCAGGGCGCGAGGCTCTGCTTGCGCAATTGCTCGCTGCCGCGCGCCAGGATGCCGATACGTTCGGCGTCGGGCTGGTGGCGGTCAAGGATGCACCGACCAGGGACGAAGGCTGGTCAAACAGCTGCCTTGGCGCGGGTTTCCAGAGCATGCCCAGCCTGCCAACGGCCTTGTTGCCGATCCCTTTTGGTTCAGTGGACGCCTACCTCGGTTCCCTGGACAAAGCCACCCGCAAGGACCTGCGCCGTAAACTTCGTGCGCCGGGCCCGCGTGTCGAGTGGCGACGCAACATCGACGACGTACTGCCGCGCATCATGGCGCTGTACGAGGCCACCCTGGAACGCTCCGACCTGCAGTTCGAGCGACTGCCGGCAGGCTATTTCACCGGTATCCTTGAACAGCTGCAGGAACGTGCGGTCTGTGTGCTTTATTGGGTGGACGAGCAACTGGTGGCGTTCAACCTGATCCTGCTTAACCGGGATCGCCTGATTGACAAGTTTTTCGGCGAAGACAGTGACTACAGTCGCGAATACAGCCTGGCGGTGCGCAGTTGGTTAACCAACATCGACTACTGTATTCGCAACGATATTGCGTTATATGAATGTGGTCAGGCCGGCTATGCCAGCAAGTTGCTGCTGGGCTGCGAGTTCCAGGGCAACAGCATGTTTTTCCGCCACCGTAACTGGCTGGTCAACCGTGCGCTGTTCGTTGCAAAAGTGTTTCTCCGACCGGATCGATCCGACCCTGCCATGGCTGCTGCGATAAGCGAAACCTGATGATCAACAAGACCCGCCAAAAAGCCCGCCCCTTTGCCATTTCGCGTTGGAGCGTCCAGCGCAAGCTGGTGTTGGCGTTCTGGCTGGTGACGGTAATTCCGACGATGATCGCGGCGGAGCTGGCCGCCACGACGTTGTCGCAGATCTTCGACAGCAACGTGCGCATCTGGCTGCAGGAGTCGACCAAGATCGTCAAGGACGAGATCGGCGACATCCTCCACGACAACGCCCGGGTTGCCCAACTGTTCCTGCGCTATACCAAACCGCCGTCGTCGCGCCAGGCCGAGAAACACGACAAGCTGACCGCCGATATTGCCGCCGCCACCGACATCGACGTGGTGGCGCTGATCCGCAGCAGTGACCACAAAATCGTGTTTACCACCGCCGCCGATGACATCGTCAAGCAAATCAACCTGGCCAGTAATGCGGTGTTGCAGACGGTCCAGGTGGGTGGCGTGACCACCGGGGTTGTGGTGTCCACCTTCGAGACCAGCGAGGACGGCGTCGATTATCAACTGCTGGTGGCCACTTATCTGGACAGCAGTTTCCTGACCAGCGTGGCCGATGTGCATTCCCTCGACCTGCGCTTGTACCTGGCCAACCCCACCGGGTTTTCGGAGATTTTCTCCACCCAGCGCTTCGTCGATCACCCCACGCGGATTCCTTCGAGTATCGAATCTGCGCTGCGCAGCACCAAGCAGCCCAGCGAACAGTTCACCAATAACTACAGCGGTTTGTACTGGCCGATCTTCAACGATGCCGGCGAGCTGCAAGGGGTGATCTTCAGTGGCTTGCTGCGCCATACCAGCCTGGTGGGCCTGGTGAACCAGAGCAATCTGTTCGTGTTGATCTTCCTGCTCAGCTCGGCGTTGTCCCTTGGTGCGGGCATGCTGGTGTCCCAGCGCCTGACCCGGCCATTGCGGGATCTGTCCGAAGGCGTCAGCGCGGTGATCTCGGGTAACTATCAGCACCGTGTGGCGGTCAGCGGCGGCGACGAGTTGGCGCAACTGAGCAGCACCTTCAACCACATGACCGAGCGCCTCGGTGAGTTGCATCACCTGGAAGCGCAACTGCGCCGCCGCGACCGCCTGCATGCACTGGGCGAAGTGGCCATGGGCCTGGCCCACGAAATTCGCAACCCGCTGGGCATTATCAAGACGGCCACCCAGTTGCTGCATCGCCGCGCCGATTTGCCGGAAACCGACAAGCGTCACCTCGAATACGTGATCAGCGAAGTCAGCCGGATCAACGACCTGATCACCGAATTCCTCGACTTCGCCAAACCCAGTGCACCGCTGCGCACCGTGCAGGCGGCACGCCCGGTGGTGGAGGAGATCCTCGGCTTCTGCGGGCCTGAGCTTGCGACCCATAACATCGACGCGCAAATTGATGATGCGGCTCCCGGCGCGACGATTTATGCCGATGCCAAGCAGCTCAAGCAGGCGTGCCTGAACCTGATTCTCAACGCCATCGACGCCATGCCCGGAGGCGGGCGCCTGACCCTGGGCATCCACAGCGTGGGCGGCAACACGGTGATCAGTATCGGCGATACCGGCGAGGGCATTGCGCCGGACATGATCGAGCGGATCTTCACACCATTCGTCACCACCAAGGCCTCGGGCACGGGCTTGGGTCTGGCCAAAGTGTTCTCGATCATGGAAAGTCATGACGGCAGCATCGAATGTGTCAGCGAGACAGATGCCGGCGCCACCTTCAGCCTGTACATTCCGGCCCAGGGTGCAGACGACGGCGATGATGAGGATGGTGATGACGCATAACGTATTGGTAGTTGACGACGAACCCAAGCTCTGTGACTTGCTTTCGTCGGCCTTGAGCCAGAGTGGGATCCAGGTGTTTACCGCCGGCAACGGCCTGCACGCGCTCAAGGTGCTGGAGCAGGAAGACATCGACCTGGTGATCAGCGACTGGCGCATGCCCGGCATGGACGGGCCGGCGCTGCTGGCGGAAATCAAGGTGCGCTACCCGCAGTTGCCGGTGATCGTGATGACCGCCTACAGCACCGTGAAGAACGCGGTGCAGTCGATGCGCAACGGCGCCTACGACTATATCGCCAAGCCCTTCGATATCGACGAGCTGGACATCACGGTGGCGAAGGCCCTGCAGTTTCGCGACATCATGCGCGACAACGCGCGCATGCGTGCCGAGTTGGATGAACATGCGCAGTTCGACAGCCTGGTGGGCGACAGCCCGGCGTTTCGCCGCGTGCTGCACGCCGTGGACTCGGTGCGCGACAGCAACGCTACGGTGCTGCTGACGGGCGAAAGCGGCACCGGCAAGGAGATGGTCGCCCGCGCCATCCACAAGCACGGCAACCGCGCCGACAAGCCGTTTGTGGCGGTCAACTGCGCGGCAATCCCCGAAGGTTTGCTGGAAAGCGAGATGTTCGGCCACCGCAAGGGCGCCTTCACTGGCGCCGTGGCGGATCGGGTCGGGCGCTTCATGCAGGCCGACAAGGGCACGTTGTTTCTCGATGAAGTGGGTGACATGCCGTTGGCGTTGCAGGCGAAAATCCTGCGGGCCTTGCAGGAGCGGGTGATCGAGCCGGTGGGTGACCCGCGCGAGCGCAAGGTGGATGTGCGAGTGATCGCTGCCACCAACAAGAATTTGCTGGATGCGGTGGCGAACAAAGAGTTTCGTGAAGACCTTTACTACCGCTTGAACGTATTTCCGATTCCGCTGCCGGCCTTGCGTGAGCGGGTGGAAGATATCGCGCCGCTGGCCCGGCACTTTGCCCAGACCTTGAGTGCCACGGCGGGCAAACGCATCACCGGTTTCAGCCCCGAGGCGTTGCAGGCCATGGCGGCGTATTCCTGGCCGGGCAATATTCGTGAGCTGCAGAACTGTGTGGAGCGGGCGACCATTGTCGCGGCGACGCCGGTGATCGAGGATATTGATTTGCCGGCGTATCTGTTTGCTTCGACGCCTGCTGAGGATGGGGTGGGCGCGATACTCAGCAACGGGCCGGGTGTGCCGCAGGATCTGGATGCGGCGCTGGCTGAGGTGGAGAAGGCTTACATCATGGCTGCGTTGCAGGAAAGCAACGGGGTGCAGGCTGCGGCGGCGCAGAAGATCGGGATTTCCGAGCGCAGTTTTTGGTATCGGTTGAAGAAGCTGGGGATTCAGGTGGACAAGATTGTTCGCTAGGGGGCGCTGAGCGGTTGCTTGGGGGCATATCCGTTATTTAGGTAACGGCGGCTTATGGTTCTGCTCTTACAGCGAGTCACTTTTGGCAAACGCCCGGAATGCCGGCCCAGCCAAAAGTAAAAGGTCTTTGCCCCACCACTCGGTGCCTAGCTTAGGCTCGGCATGCCCGCACTCCGGCCATCGTGGTTGACGGGGTGCCTAAGATCAAAAGCAAAAGCACAGCGGCCTCCCGGCCGGCTTGAGTGTTAAAAGCAAAAGCAAAAACCAGAGCGAAAACAGATCTGCTTTTCTGTGGGAGCGGGCTTGCTCGCGAAAAACCTGAGAGCGCCGCGTTCATTCAGAATGCCCGCGTCATCGTTAACGACCTTCGCGAGCAAGCCCGCTCCCACATTTGGACCGTGCCCGCTTTAGATTTTGATTTGGCTTTTGCTCTTCAACACTCAAGCCGGCCGGTAGGCCGCTGTGCTTTTGATCTGCTTTTGATCTTGATCTTAGGCGCCCCGTTAAACCACGCTGGCCGAACGCAGGCTTTGGAGCGTG
>NZ_JBYSWF010000139.1:0-4929 GCF_058780865.1 Pseudomonas sp. GP01-A4 | reverse complement strand
GCGATAGCATCACCTCGGTGTGTCTGGAAGACCGAGGTGTCTGCATCGCCGGCAAGCCAGCTCCTACAAAAAAGCAGCTCTGCTTTCGCTCTGGATCTTGCCTTTGCTTTTAACACTCAGGTCGGCTCTCAGGCCGCCGTGCTTTTGATCTTCATCTTGATCTGACTGCCCCAATAAGCCCGAGGCCGAACGCAGGTATTGCGCAGCGGCTAAACCGGCAGGACGCCGGTTTAGCCGCGCCCGGCCCGCTTCGCGGTGCCGGAGTGAGGGAACGCCGAGCCCTAGCGAGGCGCCGACAGGCGGGGCAGAGCCCTAATGAGATGGTCAGCCCGGCACGGGCCCCCGGTAAATCTAGACTTACCGGAGGGCCCACTTCCCGCTCAATAAAACCGACCATTACTCTCTTCCCCCCGGGCAAAAAAAACGCCAGACCAGCCTCCCGTGAAAGAGCGCATGATCCAGCGTAAAAATGAACCTCGGCTGCTTCAGCCAGGCCCCATGTTCAACCCCTTCAGACCGGAATCACCACAAAGCTTTCCGGTTTGCAGGTCAACGCCACATTCGTACCCGGCGGCAGTGCGTGGCTGCCGGGAGTCGGCAGTTGCTGGCATTTGAGATCAAGCGTGCCACCGGCCACCTCCACGCGGTAGATCACCCGATTACCGATAAACGAAGTGTCCTTGACCTTCCCGGCAAACGCACCGTCGGCCAGTGCGGCGCCCAGAGCCGGCTCAAGGCCGATGGTTTCAGGCCGGATCGACACATTCACCGGCCCTGCACCCACGCCGCTTTTAGCCGTATGGGCATAACGCCCAAACGGCAACTCGACCACGCCACCCAGCCCATACGTGCCGTTGACGATATTGGTATCGCCGAAAAACCTGGCGGCAAACAACGTGCGCGGCGACCAATACATCTCCTGCGGCCCGCCGATCTGCTCGATGCCACCCTTGTTCAGCAATACCACACGGTCCGACAAGATCATCGCTTCGTCCTGGTCGTGAGTCACATACACAAACGTGGTGGAAGTCTCTTCGTGGATGCGCTTGATCTCGTTAAGCATGTGATGGCGAATCTTCAGGTCCAGGGCCGCCAGCGGCTCGTCCAGCAGCAACACCGCCGGGCGATTCACCAGCGCGCGGGCCAGGGCCACACGTTGCGCCTGCCCGCCACTGAGCTCGGAGATCCAACGGCTCTTGAAGCTTTCCAGTTGCACCAGTTCCAGCGCCTTGTTCACTTCACGCTTGATCTCATCCTTGGGCTTCTTCTTCAAACGCAACCCGAAGGCCACGTTGTCGAACACGTCCAGGTGCGGGAACAGCGCGTACTTCTGGAACACCATATTCACCGGGCGGTGTTCAGGCGCCAGGGCGGTGGAGTCCTTGCCGTCGATCACCACTTTGCCGGTGGTGGGCTCTTCGAAGCCGGCAATGATCCGCATCAGGGTGGTCTTGCCGCAGCCACTGGGGCCGAGCAGGGTCAGGATCTCGTTGCGTTTTACCGTGAGGTCGACTTTGCCCAGGGCAGTGAGGTTGCCGTAGCTCTTGGAAATCCCGGTCAGTTCAATACTGTTGGTCATGGTGATTACTCTGCAGTTTCAGCACGTTCAAGTTCGAGGCGGCGACGACGCAAGGTCATGACCAGGCCGGCAATGGCGATGATGGCAATGGTCACCACCAGCATGAATACCGAGGCGGCATTGATGGTGGGGCTGACGGCGCGGCGCATCATCGAAAGAATCATGAGGGGCAGCGTGGTGTCGCTGCCGGTGACGAACACGGTGATCAGGAATTCATCCATCGACAGCGCCACCGCGAGGATCGCGGCGCCGGCGATGGTTGGCCCGATGATCGGCAGCGTCACCAGCCAGAACGCTTTGAGGGGCGAGGCGCCGAGGTCGCGGGCGGCCTCCTCGAACGACAGGTCGAAATACTCCAGCCGTGAGCGCACCGACTCCACGAAGAACGGAAAGGTGAACAGGGTGTGGCCGATGATCACCGTCAGCAGCGAACGGGGCAGGCCGACCAGTGAGAAGAAAATCACCAGTGCAATCCCCAAAAACAAACCGGGCAAGGCGATGGGGGCAAAGTTCATGAACGCGAACACCGCTTTTACCCGGCCTTTCATGCGCATCAGCGCCAGGGCCGAGAACGTGCCCAGCAGCGTGGTGAGAATCGCCGAACCGGCGGCGACGATCGCACTGTTGGTCAGGGCTGTCATGAAGTCCGAACTGCTGAACAGCGCCTCGTACCAGCGCGTGGAAAAACCCTCGAACGGGAACGACAGCGAGGCGGACGAGTGAAAGCTGAACAGCGCGATAATCGCGATGGGCGCGTAGAGGAACAACATGTAGACGTAAGTGAATAACCGGATCATGGCGAGTTACCTTTTTTATGAGCGGCAGTCAGTCGTGGTAACGCTTGCCGGGTGCCAGGTTGGCTGCGCGCAACACCCCCAGCAGCAACGCGTACACCAGCATGAACACGATCAACAGCAGATAAGCCATCGCCGCACCGAGTGGCCAGTTACCTACCGAGCGGAACTGGTTGGCGATCACCAGCCCGGTGGTCATCGCATCCCGGCCGCCCAGCAGTTGCGGGGTGACGTAGTCGCTGGCGGCCAGCACGAAGGTGAACATGAAGGAGCTGACGATGCTCTTGTGGGCCATCGGCATGATCACCCGCCACAGAATGGTGACACCGCCGGCGCCCAGGTCGGCAGCGGCCTCCAGGTAGTCCTTCTTGATGTCCCGCAGGCCCGACACCAGCAGCAACAGAGTGAAAGGCAGCATGATGTGCACCAGGGTCAGCACCACGGCGAACTTGCTGAACACCAGCCACTCCAGCGGCTGGTCGATCAGGCCGAAGTGCAGCAGGGTGGAGTTGATCACGCCGTTGGTGCCCAGGATCGAGCGCCATGCGTAGACCCGTACCAGGTAACTGGAAAACCACGACACCAACGCCAGGTACAACACGGCGTTGGAGCGTGTGCGGTACACGATGTAATAGGCCACCGGCGCACTGATCACGGTGGAGAGCAGGGCGGTCCAGAAGCCGTTTTGCAGGGCGATCCACAGCGAGTCATAAAACCCGCTGGCGCTCAGGGCCTTGGCATAGTTGGCCAGGGTGGCGGCGGGCTCCATGCTGAAGGTCTTGGCGGTCCAGAAACTGGCAATCAGCAACAGTGCCGACGGAACCAGAAAGAACACCACCAGAAACAGCAACGGCGGCGACGCCAGCCAATATCCGCTGAGGGTTCTCTTATCCATCTTCACGTGTTTACCGACCCTTGAATCGCCGTCGTCCAGGGGCATGGACTCGGTGTTGTTGACTACGGTCATGATGAGGTTGCCTTTGCGTTTTTATTCGAGAGTCAGGGCGCGTTGACCCGTGGGGCGCGTGTTGATGAACACCCACCCCACGGTTGCCAGCGCCGGCGTGCCAAGCGCTCTAGAACGAGCCTTTGAAGTTCGCCCACTGATCGATCCATTCCGCATAGGTCACATACTTTTCGGAGCTCAGGGGCGGTTGGCCATAGAGTTTGGATTTCTCGAAGAAGCTGTCGAGGTTCGCGTAGTCAAAGGTGTTTCTCAGGTCCTCCGGCAGCAGCGGCACGGCCTTGGGGTTGACCACGCCGGAGAACATCGTGGTTGCCATCTTGGCCTGGGTATCGGGCTCCAGGGTCTTGTTGATGAACTCCAGGGCCAGGGGAATATCCTTGGCGGTTTTCGGGATGAACAACGCATCGCACCACAGCGCTGCGCCTTCGCTGGGCACCGACAGGGCAGTGGTCACGCCACGCTTGATGGTTTCGCTCGGGGTGTTGGCGGAGGCCGAGAACACCGCGTCCACTTCACCCGATACCAGCAGCGATACCGCGTCACCCGACGAAGCCGCGAACACGCGGCATTGATCACGGTACGGCTTGAGTTTTTCAAAGGCGTCGTTGAATTCGGCGCGGGTCAGGTTGGGGTACTTGTCGCCGTAGCCGGCGATAGTTGCGATCAGCGACCAGTTCGAGGTGCCGTCATCGACAAAGGTCAACTTGCCCTTGAGCTTGGGGTCCAGCAGGTCGGTGTATTGGGTGGGCTTTTTGACGTTCTTGGGGTTGTAGATGATGGTGTTCATCCCCCACAGCAACGGGATGCCCCATTGCTTGCCGTCCCAGTACCAACGGCTGCCCTTGTAGAACAGCGCGAGGGTATTGTCGGCGGAATAGTTGGGGATCTTCGTGGTGTCGATGGCCTTGAGCAGGCCCATTTCCTGATAGATCTTTTCGTAGCCCAAGGCGTACATGGTCAGGTCGAGCTGCACTGGATCGGAGCCGGCCAGCCGGGCGGTGATGTCGTCCTGGTTGCTGGCATAACTGGAGCGCACGGTAACGTTGCGTTGCTTGCGCCAGTCGGCAAGTTCGGCGTCGCCGGTTTCGCCTTCCCAGCCGAGGATTTCCAGGTGCCCGGTGGTGGCGGCAAATGCGCTGGGCACGAACGAGCCGAGGTACAAGCCTGCGGCAGAGGCGGCAGCGCCCAGCAGGAACGAGCGTCGTTTCAAGCTGAGGGAATTGAAGTCAATGCCGGTCAAACCATAACCCGTCTCTATTTCTTTTTTCATTTCGAGTTCCTGCCTGGGTGGTGGGTGCAAATGTTGAGCGACTTGCAAGGCATGGGCCTGGTGTCGATGCCAGGTGCGTCCTTTTGTATGCAGTCAGTTGGATCGGCAGTGTTATGGCCAGCATTGATTCCATGCTGCTGGGGAGGGTGGTAAGGCCTCCACTGTTCCGATTGACTCTTCCTTGGCGGGGCGACGCACGCTTATTCCGGGCTGCAGGGTGTTGCGGGCCTGAAGCGGTGCGCCCAGCGCTTGATAGGCTCGGCTTGTTGTTTTCATGGGTTGAGTATTGAGCGGGGAGGCGGGGGGCTCAATTTCGCAG
>NZ_JBYSWF010000138.1:0-5127 GCF_058780865.1 Pseudomonas sp. GP01-A4 | reverse complement strand
CCCGCTGGAGTGCGCAGCGCTCCCGCTTTTTTGGGGCCGCTACGCAGCCCAGCGGGAGCAAGCTCCCTCGCCACAAGTAAGCACCGCAGTGTTATTTGATATGACCCAGATTCGCCTCGCTCATATCCAGATCCGCCAACACCTCCCGTAGCACATCATCACCAATCTGATGGTGACGGCTCAGGCTATACAGTTCCAGACGCTGCGCCCGCAGGGCCTTGAGCCGCAACTTGCGCTCCAGTTGATCCATCTGCAACGCCAGCGCCTGGGCTTCGGCCGAATCGTTGAACACTTCCAGTTGATGACGATACTCCGACATCAACCGCGCCTTGAGCTCGGTGGCCAAGGCTGCCTGGGCGGCATCCTGGGGTGCAGCTTCAGCGGGTTCTTCGGCTTCCAGGGCATGGATAGCAGCCACGGCGGTCTTCTTCCAGGCCTCGCGCACTTCATTGTGGCGTTTCTCATCCGGGCTCTTCTCGATGCCGCGCAACAGCAGCGGCAAAGCGATGCAGGCCGCGACGAGCGAAAGCAGGATCACACCGGCGGCGATGAAGATCAGCAGGTCGCGCTCGGGAAAATCCTGCCCCGGCGCAAGCAGTAACGGTACCGACATCACACCCGCCAGGGTCACGGCACCGCGTACGCCACCGACGGTCAGCAACCAGCAGGACCGCGCGGTGGGCACCAGCGTCAGCTCACTTTTCCCACGAATCCGGCGCAATAAACCCGACAGTCGCCAGATGCTTTGCACCCAGATAAACCGCAACACCACCAGCACCAGGAAAATCGCGATCACGTCCAGGCAGCGATACAACAAGGTCGGCCACAGCGTCGGCTCATGGCTGACCACCGCCTTGATGATGTCAGGCAGTTGCAGGCCCAGCAGCAGGAAGATCAAGCCGTTGAACGCAAACTCCAGCAGCGACCAGACGCTGCGGTTGAGCAACCGGGTGCTGGTCTGGCGCGGCAGCAGGTCGAGCCAGCTTTGCATCATGCCCGCAGCCACCGCCGACAGGATGCCCGAGGCGCCAAGGCGTTCGGCCAGCACGTAGGCGGCGAATGGCAGCAACAACATGAACACCACGTGCGTCGCCGGGTCGTCCCAGCCCCGGGCGATCATCCAGGCACGCAGGCGGCCGACCAGCCAGCTCAACGCCACACCGACCGCCAGGCCACCCACGGCCACCAGCACAAAGGTGAGGCTCGCATCCGCCAGCGAGAACACGCCGGTCAGCGCCGCCGCCAGGGCGAACTTGAAGGTCACCAGGCCCGAGGCATCATTCATCAACGCCTCGCCCTGGAGCATGTGCATCAGTGGCGTCGGCAAGCGGTTCTGGGAAATGGCTGACACCGCCACGGCATCCGTCGGCGACAACACGGCCGCCAGGGCGAAGGCCACCGGCAGGGGAATACTCGGCAACAACCAGTGAATGAAGTAACCGGCCCCCACCACCGTAAACAGCACCAACCCCACCGCCAGCGTCAGGATCGGCCCGCGCAGGCGCCACAATTCACGCTTGGGCATGCGCCAGCCATCAGAGAACAGCAGCGGCGGCAGAAACAGGAAAAGAAACAACTCAGGGTCCAGGGCGACATGCAGCCCCAGGGTCGGCCAGGCCAGCAACGCACCGGCGGCGATCTGCACGAGTGGTAACGGCAGTGGGATCACACGCCCGACAAGGCGCGAAACGCTGACCAGCATCAGCAGGATAAGTACGGTGTAGGCGGTTTGCATAACGCGGGATTCCCAGACAATCAACTTGCAGCAACACACATCAGGCAACAACTCGCCGTTGAAGTGCCATATTAGCCGCCTATGCTGCGCGATGGCCTTTGCACAAAAGTCGCACACGAGCAAAACGTAAGTGTGACGAGCGGCGCCGAAAGCCGCTGGCCATGGCATAATCCGTGACCTTTAATCTGCGTGAGCCCAAAGGGGGGCAATTCCTTGACCGCTTCAAGCAAAACGTTGCACCTTTTCGGCATCAAAGCCTGCGACACCATGAAAAAGGCGCGCACCTGGCTCGATGAGCACGCTATCCAGTATGAGTTTCATGACTACAAGACGGCCGGTATCGACCGCGAACACTTGACCCAATGGTGCAATGAGCACGGTTGGCAGGTGGTTTTGAACCGTGCGGGCACCACCTTTCGCAAACTCGAAGACGAACGCAAAGCCGATCTCGACCAAGCGAAAGCCATTGAATTGATGCTCGCGCAACCCTCGATGATCAAGCGCCCGGTGCTTGATCTCGGTGACAAAACCCTGATTGGCTTCAAGCCAGATAGCTATTCGGCGGCCCTCAAGTAGGCCAGCCCACTCCATTTTTGTAGAGGTAACAGCATGTCCAATTCCCTGTTCAGCCTGGGCTTCGGCGTCGGCACTCAGAACCGCCAAGGTGCTTGGCTGGAAGTGTTTTACGCACAACCGCTGCTCAATCCATCGGCTGAAATCATCGCGGCCATCGCGCCGATCCTCGGTTACACCGAAGGCAACCAGGCGATCACTTTCACCGTCACCCAGGCCCTGCAACTGGCTGACGCGCTCAAGGGCGTCGACGCTGCCCAAGCCGCCCTGTTGAGCCGCCTGGCTGAAAGCCACACGCCGCTGGTCGCCACCCTGCTGGCCGAAGACGCCGCACTGACCTCCACGCCTGAGGCCTACCTCAAGCTGCACCTGCTGTCCCATCGCCTGGTCAAGCCTCACGGCCTGAGCCTGGCCGGTGTGTTCCCGCAGTTGCCGAACGTGGCCTGGACCAGCCAGGGCGCAATCGACATCAATGAGCTGGCCGAGCGTCAACTGGAAGCGCGCCTGCGTGGCGACCTGCTGGAAGTGTTCTCGGTGGACAAGTTCCCGAAGATGACCGACTACGTGGTGCCGAGCGGCGTGCGTATCGCTGATGCCGCGCGCATCCGCCTGGGCGCCTACGTAGGCGAAGGCACCACCGTGATGCACGAAGGTTTCGTCAACTTCAACGCCGGTACCGAAGGCCCGGGCATGATCGAAGGCCGCGTGTCGGCTGGCGTGTTCGTCGGCAAGGGTTCGGACCTGGGCGGCGGTTGCTCCACCATGGGCACCCTGTCGGGTGGCGGCAACATCGTGATCAAGGTCGGCGAAGGCTGCCTGATCGGCGCCAACGCCGGTATCGGTATCCCGTTGGGCGACCGCAACACCGTGGAGTCGGGCCTGTACGTGACCGCCGGCACCAAGGTTGCGCTGCTGGACGAGCAGAACCAGCTGGTCAAGGTGGTCAAGGCCCGCGAGCTGGCCGGCCAACCGGACCTGCTGTTCCGCCGCAACTCCGAGACCGGTGCCGTGGAGTGCAAAACCCACAAATCGGCCATCGAACTGAACGCAGCGCTGCACGCTCACAACTAAGCAGCGACTCGATGCCACTAACGGCCCGCGCCTGACCGGTGCGGGCCGTTTATACGAGTCTTGATCACCATGCTTGTGCCCTCTCCCTGGCGCGCCGATTTTCCGGCCATCGCCACCCTGCAACGGCAAGACCAGACCTATCTGGACAACGCCGCCACCACGCAAAAACCTCAAGCCCTGCTGGACGCCATCAGCCATTACTACGCCAATGGCGCAGCCAATGTGCACCGTGCCCAGCATTTGCCGGGCGCCCACGCGACCCAGGCTTTCGAGGACAGTCGCAGCAAGGTGGCACAGTGGCTGAACGTCGGTGACGAGGGGCAAATCATCTTCACCCACGGCGCGACATCGGCGCTGAACCTCCTGGCTTATGGCCTTGAGCACCTATTCAACCCGGGCGACGAGATTGTCATCAGCGCCCTGGAGCACCACGCCAACCTGCTGCCGTGGCAGCAACTGGCCAAGCGTCGCGAGCTGGCGCTGGTGGTACTGCCGCTTGACGCTGGCGGCTTGATCGACCTGCAAGCCGCCGCCCAACTGATCGGCCCGCGCACCCGCCTGCTGGCGGTGAGCCAACTGTCCAACGTACTTGGCGCCTGGCAGCCGTTGCCGCAACTGCTGGCGCTGGCCAAGGCCCACGATGCACTGACGGTGGTCGATGGCGCCCAGGGCATCGTGCATGGTCGCCATGATATGCAGGCCCTGGGCTGCGACTTCTACGTGTTTTCCAGCCATAAACTCTATGGGCCGGACGGCGTCGGCGTGCTGTATGGCCGCACCGAAGCCCTGCATCACCTGCGCCACTGGCAGTTTGGGGGCGAGATGGTGCAGCAGGCTGATTATCAAAGCGCCAGTTTCCGCCCGGCGCCCCTCGGTTTCGAAGCCGGGACTCCGCCGATCGCCAGCGTGATCGGCCTGGGGGCAACCCTGGATTACCTGAGTTCCCTGGACCAGCAGGCGGTGACGGCTCACGAAGCCGCCCTGCACGACTACCTGTTGCGTGGCTTGCAAGCGCGCAATGGCGTGCGCTTGCTGGGGTCGCCGCACGTCGCCCTGGCCAGCTTCGTGGTGGAAGGCGTGCACAACGCCGACCTCGCCCACTTGCTGACCGAACAAGGGATTGCGGTGCGCGCCGGCCATCATTGTGCGATGCCGCTGCTCAAGCAGATGGGATTGTCGGGGGCGATTCGGGTGTCATTGGCGCTGTACAACGACTCCGATGACCTGGAGCGCTTTTTTGAAGCGCTGGATCAAGCCCTGGATATGTTGCGATGAGCTTGCCGACTGAGGCCGTTGTCGCGCTGGAAGCGTTCCAGGCAGTCGGCAGTTGGGAGCAACGAGCCCGCCTGCTGATGCAATGGGGCGAGCGGCTGCCCGCCTTGCCGGACGAAGACAAGGTAGACGTCAACCTGGTGCAGGGCTGTGAAAGCCTGGTGTGGCTGGTGGGGCGCTTGCAGGATGGGCATTGGCAGTTTGCCGCCAGCAGCGATGCACGGCTGATACGCGGGCTGGTGGCGTTGTTGCTGGCGCGGGTCAACGGTGTGTCTGCCGCCGAACTGCAAGCCGTCGACTTGCCCGGCTGGTTTGAGCAACTGGGCCTGTCGCGGCAGTTATCGCCGTCGCGCAGCAATGGGTTGAATGCGGTGCTGCAGCGCATGCGGCATCTGAGCCTCACACAAAACTAAATGTGGGAGCGGGCTTGCTCGCGAAGGCGGTGTATCAGTCACCAGACAGGTCGACTGATACAC
>NZ_JBYSWF010000137.1:1862-3501 GCF_058780865.1 Pseudomonas sp. GP01-A4 | reverse complement strand
GCCCGAAATTGGGTCTGTAGCTCAGTTGGTTAGAGCGCACCCCTGATAAGGGTGAGGTCGGCAGTTCGAATCTGCCCAGACCCACCAATTTTGTGTGGGAAACGCCTGTAGAAATACGGGGCCATAGCTCAGCTGGGAGAGCGCCTGCCTTGCACGCAGGAGGTCAACGGTTCGATCCCGTTTGGCTCCACCACTACTGCTTCTGTCTTGAAAGCTTAGAAATGAGCATTCCATCGATGTGATGGTGAATGTTGATTTCTAGTCTTTGACTAGATCGTTCTTTAAAAATTTGGGTATGTGATAGAAAGATAGACTGAACGTTACTTTCACTGGTAACGGATCAGGCTAAGGTAAAATTTGTGAGTAATTGCGAATTTTCGGCGAATGTCGTCTTCACAGTATAACCAGATTGCTTGGGGTTATATGGTCAAGTGAAGAAGCGCATACGGTGGATGCCTTGGCAGTCAGAGGCGATGAAAGACGTGGTAGCCTGCGAAAAGCTTCGGGGAGTCGGCAAACAGACTTTGATCCGGAGATGTCTGAATGGGGGAACCCAGCCATCATAAGATGGTTACCTTACACTGAATACATAGGTGTATGGAGCGAACCAGGGGAACTGAAACATCTAAGTACCCTGAGGAAAAGAAATCAACCGAGATTCCCTTAGTAGTGGCGAGCGAACGGGGACTAGCCCTTAAGTGGCTTTGAGATTAGCGGAACGCTCTGGAAAGTGCGGCCATAGTGGGTGATAGCCCTGTACGCGAAAATCTCTTAGTCATGAAATCGAGTAGGACGGAGCACGAGAAACTTTGTCTGAATATGGGGGGACCATCCTCCAAGGCTAAATACTACTGACTGACCGATAGTGAACTAGTACCGTGAGGGAAAGGCGAAAAGAACCCCGGAGAGGGGAGTGAAATAGATCCTGAAACCGTATGCGTACAAGCAGTGGGAGCAGACTTTGTTCTGTGACTGCGTACCTTTTGTATAATGGGTCAGCGACTTATTTTCAGTGGCGAGCTTAACCGAATAGGGGAGGCGTAGCGAAAGCGAGTCTTAATAGGGCGTCTAGTCGCTGGGAATAGACCCGAAACCGGGCGATCTATCCATGGGCAGGTTGAAGGTTGGGTAACACTAACTGGAGGACCGAACCGACTACCGTTGAAAAGTTAGCGGATGACCTGTGGATCGGAGTGAAAGGCTAATCAAGCTCGGAGATAGCTGGTTCTCCTCGAAAGCTATTTAGGTAGCGCCTCATGTATCACTGTAGGGGGTAGAGCACTGTTTCGGCTAGGGGGTCATCCCGACTTACCAAACCGATGCAAACTCCGAATACCTACAAGTGCCGAGCATGGGAGACACACGGCGGGTGCTAACGTCCGTCGTGAAAAGGGAAACAACCCAGACCGTCAGCTAAGGTCCCAAAGTTATGGTTAAGTGGGAAACGATGTGGGAAGGCTTAGACAGCTAGGAGGTTGGCTTAGAAGCAGCCACCCTTTAAAGAAAGCGTAATAGCTCACTAGTCGAGTCGGCCTGCGCGGAAGATGTAACGGGGCTCAAACCATACACCGAAGCTACGGGTATCATCTTCGGATGATGCGGTAGAGGAGCGTTCTGTAAGCCTGTGAAGGTGAGTTGA
>NZ_JBYSWF010000137.1:0-1763 GCF_058780865.1 Pseudomonas sp. GP01-A4 | reverse complement strand
GAAGCTTGCTGGAGGTATCAGAAGTGCGAATGCTGACATGAGTAACGATAATGGGTGTGAAAAACACCCACGCCGAAAGACCAAGGTTTCCTGCGCAACGTTAATCGACGCAGGGTTAGTCGGTCCCTAAGGCGAGGCTGAAAAGCGTAGTCGATGGAAAACAGGTTAATATTCCTGTACTTCTGGTTATTGCGATGGAGGGACGGAGAAGGCTAGGCCAGCTTGGCGTTGGTTGTCCAAGTTTAAGGTGGTAGGCTGGAATCTTAGGTAAATCCGGGATTCTAAGGCCGAGAGCTGATGACGAGTTATCTTTTAGATGACGAAGTGGTTGATGCCATGCTTCCAAGAAAAGCTTCTAAGCTTCAGGTAACCAGGAACCGTACCCCAAACCGACACAGGTGGTTGGGTAGAGAATACCAAGGCGCTTGAGAGAACTCGGGTGAAGGAACTAGGCAAAATGGCACCGTAACTTCGGGAGAAGGTGCGCCGGTGAGGGTGAAGGACTTGCTCCGTAAGCTCATGCCGGTCGAAGATACCAGGCCGCTGCGACTGTTTATTAAAAACACAGCACTCTGCAAACACGAAAGTGGACGTATAGGGTGTGACGCCTGCCCGGTGCCGGAAGGTTAATTGATGGGGTTAGCTAACGCGAAGCTCTTGATCGAAGCCCCGGTAAACGGCGGCCGTAACTATAACGGTCCTAAGGTAGCGAAATTCCTTGTCGGGTAAGTTCCGACCTGCACGAATGGCGTAACGATGGCGGCGCTGTCTCCACCCGAGACTCAGTGAAATTGAAATCGCTGTGAAGATGCAGTGTATCCGCGGCTAGACGGAAAGACCCCGTGAACCTTTACTATAGCTTTGCACTGGACTTTGAATTTGCTTGTGTAGGATAGGTGGGAGGCTTTGAAGCGTGGACGCCAGTTCGCGTGGAGCCAACCTTGAAATACCACCCTGGCAACTTTGAGGTTCTAACTCAGGTCCGTTATCCGGATCGAGGACAGTGTATGGTGGGTAGTTTGACTGGGGCGGTCTCCTCCTAAAGAGTAACGGAGGAGTACGAAGGTGCGCTCAGACCGGTCGGAAATCGGTCGTAGAGTATAAAGGCAAAAGCGCGCTTGACTGCGAGACAGACACGTCGAGCAGGTACGAAAGTAGGTCTTAGTGATCCGGTGGTTCTGTATGGAAGGGCCATCGCTCAACGGATAAAAGGTACTCCGGGGATAACAGGCTGATACCGCCCAAGAGTTCATATCGACGGCGGTGTTTGGCACCTCGATGTCGGCTCATCACATCCTGGGGCTGAAGCCGGTCCCAAGGGTATGGCTGTTCGCCATTTAAAGTGGTACGCGAGCTGGGTTTAGAACGTCGTGAGACAGTTCGGTCCCTATCTGCCGTGGACGTTTGAGATTTGAGAGGGGCTGCTCCTAGTACGAGAGGACCGGAGTGGACGAACCTCTGGTGTTCCGGTTGTCACGCCAGTGGCATTGCCGGGTAGCTATGTTCGGAATAGATAACCGCTGAAAGCATCTAAGCGGGAAACTAGCCTCAAGATGAGATCTCACTGGAACCTTGAGTTCCCTGAAGGGCCGTCGAAGACTACGACGTTGATAGGTTGGGTGTGTAAGCGCTGTGAGGCGTTGAGCTAACCAATACTAATTGCCCGTGAGGCTTGACCATATAACACCCAAGCAATTTGCGTCGAAGAGACCAGATTGCGGTGTGTGAAGACGAAACGAACCGAAAGTTCGAGATCTTGCAAA
>NZ_JBYSWF010000136.1:0-6220 GCF_058780865.1 Pseudomonas sp. GP01-A4 | reverse complement strand
CCGACAGGCGGGGCAGAGCGCTTTGGTTACTTTGCCGCTTTTGCAAAGTGACTCGCTGTAAGAGCGAAACCATAAGCAGCCGTTACCCAAATAACGGATATACACACCATCACTCCGGCAAAGGAATCACCCGCAACGGCCGCACCGACTTATAAGAAAAACTCGAGTAAATCTCCTTAACACACGGCAACCCCTGCAACACCTCCCGCGCAAACTCCCCAAACGACTCCAGATCCTTCGCCACCACTTCCAACAAAAAATCATACCGCCCCGAAACGTTATGACACGCCACAATCTCGGGAATCTCCAGCAACCTTTGCTCAAACGCCCGGGCAACTTCCCGGGAGTGCGTATCCATCATGATGCTGACAAACGCCGTCACCCCATACCCCAGCGCCTTGGGCGACAGGATCGCCTGATAACCGCCGATCACCCCGCTGTCCTCAAGGTTCTTCACCCGCCGCCAACACGGCGAAGTGGTCAGCGACACCCGCTCCGCCAACTCCGCCACCGTCAACCGCGCATTACCCTGCAAGGCGTTTAAAAGTGCCTTGTCAGTCCGATCCAGATGCATGGGCATATCTTGCCTCAAAACGTCGTTTTTATTGTTTTTCATCCCAATCTACCGGCTTTTCCCAGCAAACTATGGAACGTTCGGCCGCCGTTATAAGCATAGCATTGTAGGAAATAAGGAGCGTCCGACCATGAAAAATAAACACAACACGTTCGGCTTTTCCACCCGCGCCATCCACCATGGCTATGACCCCCAGGACCACCACGGCGCCCTCGTGCCGCCCATCTACCTGTCGGCAACCTTCGCCTTCCCCACCGCCGAATACGGAGCCGCCTGCTTCGCCGGCGAAGAGAGCGGACACTTCTACACCCGCATCTCCAACCCCACCCTGGCCCTGCTGGAATCGCGCATGGCCACCCTGGAAAACGGCGAAGCCGCGGTCGCCTTCAGCTCCGGCATGGGCGCAATTGCCGCGACGTTCTGGACCCTGCTGCGCCCCGGTGACGAAATCATCGTCAGCCAGACCCTCTACGGCTGCACCTTCGCCCTGCTGCACCACGGCATCGGCGAGTTCGGCATCAAGGTGCGCCACGTCGACCTCACCGACCTGAACGCCATGAGCGAGGCCATCAACCCGGCCACGCGCATGATCTACTTCGAAACCCCGGCCAACCCCAACCTGCAACTGGTGGACATCGCCGCCGTCGCCGAGATCGCCCACCGGCAACCCGGTATCACCGTGGTGGTGGACAACACCTACTGCACGCCCTACCTGCAACGCCCGCTGGAAATGGGCGCCGACGTGGTGGTGCACTCGGCCACCAAATACCTCAGTGGCCACGGCGATATCACCGCCGGCATCGCCGTCAGCAGCCAGGCCCTGGCCCAGCGCATTCGCCTGCAAGGGCTCAAGGACCTGACCGGTGCGGTGATGTCACCCCAGGACGCCGCCCTGCTGATGCGCGGCCTCAAGACCCTGGCCCTGCGCATGGACCGCCATTGCAGCAACGCCCTGGCCATCGCCGAAGCCTTGCAGGCCCATCCCCTGGTGGAATGGGTGACCTACCCCGGCCTGCGCTCCTTCCCTCAATACGAACTGGCCGCGCGGCAGATGAAACAATCCGGCGGCATGATCGCGTTTGAACTCAAGGGCGGCATCGACATGGGCCGACGCTTCATGAACGCCCTCAAGCTGTTCACCCGGGCCGTGAGCCTGGGGGACGCCGAGTCATTGGCCCAGCACCCGGCCAGCATGACCCATTCCACCTACACCCCGGAGCAGCGCGCCCACCACGGGATTTCCGAAGGGCTGGTGCGACTCTCGGCGGGCCTTGAGGATGTCGCCGACCTGCTGGCCGACGTTGCCCAAGCCCTGCAGGCCTGTGCCGTAAAGCCGAAATCCCGGGCGGTGCAACACAACGTTCATCACGCTTGAAGTAAATTCACAGGCAGGCGCGACGTTTATCAATAGCCCGGCCTGAAAAGGTCGGGCTGCTCCCGTTGCGCCCTGCACCGCAAAAAATTTGATCCATTCATTGGCCCGTTTGCGAAAGCCTGTACTAGCATACGAGGCGGCAGTCATGGAGATCACTGCCCTGTACGCCGCCCTCATTGAAACTCATGGATGAAATGATGAACTCACACCTGTTCCCCCACATTGGCAAAGTCATCGCCAGCACCGGCAGCCGGCATTTCCCGCGCATGCTGCACGACCTGATCCTCACCCAACTGGCGGTCGACGCGACGCACATCACGCAAATGCCTGTGAGTTCACCGCGCAAGGGCGGCAGTTCGCGAATGACGGGGGTCAGCCCGGTGTACACCGACCCGCTGCCAGGGCTGGAAGAGGCCCAGGCCGCCGCCCAACTGCACCTGACCCGGCGCAAGGATGACGTCAGCTACGTGCTGTCGGTGTATCGCTCCAACCCCTGCGAAAGTTTTTCCCAGCAGGAGCGGATCATCCTGCAAGACTTCTCCTCCCTGCTGCTGCCGATGGTTGAAAAACACATCAGCGCCCTGCAACCCAGCGATCCGGACAGCGAAGCGCCGCAGCAACAAGGCATCGACACCTTGCGCCGGCGCTTTGAAGAGCGCCTCGCGCAATCGGGGCTGGCCCTGTCCAGCCGGGAGCTTGAGGTGTGCGTGGGGCTGCTGGCTGGGCGTACCGCACCGGAACTGGCAGAGCAGTTGGCACTGAAGGTCAATACCATCGAGAGCTACCTCAAGCGGGCAGCGATCAAGATGGGCATCAGTGGCCGGCATTCATTGATGCGGTGGATGTATTCCACAGAAGAAAACGCCACTCTCTAGAACACCGAGGAACAAATGTGGGAGCGGGCTTGCTCGCGAATGCGCAGTGTCAGTCAATACATGTGTGACTGATCCAGCGCATTTGCGAGCAAGCCCGCTCCCACATTTTTTGATCTCTTACCGGCCTAATCCCGGGCCAGGGCTTCAATCGGATCCAACCGCGCCGCATTCCGCGCCGGCACAAACCCGAACACAATCCCGATCAACGTTGAACACGCAAACGCCGTCACCACCGAGCCCAGGGAAAACACCATTTCCCACTCTTTCACAAACAACGAAAACAGATAGCCGATGGCGAATGACAGCGAGATGCCGATCATCCCGCCAATCAGGCAGACCATCACCGCTTCCACCAGGAACTGCTGGCGAATATCCGATTGCCGCGCGCCCACTGCCATGCGAATCCCGATTTCGCGGGTGCGTTCGGTCACCGACACCAGCATGATATTCATCACTCCGATGCCGCCCACCAGCAACGAAATCACTGCAATCAACGACAGCAGCAACGCCAGGGAACGGCTGGTTTTCTGCACCGTCTGCATGATGCTGTCGAGGTTGTTGGTAAAGAAGTCCTTGGTGCCGTGACGTTGCAACATCAGCTTGGTGACGTTCTCTTCCACCACCTTGCTCGGCTGGCCGTCCTTGATGCGCACCGTGATGCTGTCCAGATGACGCTGGCCCAACAGCCGCCCCGCTGCCGTCTCGTACGGCACCCACACGTTCAACGCCTTGCTGGCGGCGAACATGTTTTTGTTGTCGGCCGTCACCCCGATCACGGTGCAGGGCAGGTTGCCCACCAGGATCACCTGGCCCAACGGATCCACGCCGGGCGCGAACAGCCGATGGCGCGCGTTGTGGTCGATCACCACCACCTGGGCCTGGCGCCGGGCGTCGCTTTCGCTGAAGGTAATTCCGGCTTCGAGCTTCAGGCCCTTGACCTGGAAATAGCGATCGCTGACCCCATTGACCTGGGCGTCCAGGTCGATATTGCCGTAACGCAGCAACAGGTTGCGCCCCACCACCGGCGTGGCGCTGTCGACGTAATACAGCTGGTTCAGCGCATCCACATCCGACGGCAACAACGTCTCGATGGCTGACGCACGGCTGTCACCAAAACTCTTGCCGGGAAAGATATCAATGGTGTTACTGCCAATGGCCTGGATGTCCTTGAGCACATAGCGCTTGGCGCCTTCGCCGATGGCCGAGATCGACACCACCGAGGTGATGCCGATGACGATGCCGAGCATGGTCAGCAAGGTGCGCATGCGATGGGAAATCAGCGCGACCCAGGCCATGTTGAAGGCCTCCTTGAACAGCCCGAGGCTCGCCACCAACTTGCGCGCACCGCTGCGCTTGGGCTCGATGGGCGCTTCGGTGGGCAGGTCGAGGCCGACACTCTGATTGGCGCGGTCACTGACGATCTCGCCATCGCGCACCTCAATGATCCGCTGGGCATTGGCCGCGACTTTCGGGTCATGGGTAACGATGATCACCGTGTGCCCGGCGGCGTGCAGCTCGGCCAGGATGCGCATCACCTCCTTGCCGCTGTGGGTATCGAGGGCGCCGGTGGGTTCGTCGGCGAGGATCACTTCGCCGCCGTTCATCAAGGCCCGGGCGATACTCACGCGCTGTTGCTGGCCGCCGGACAGCTGGCTCGGGCGATGGGTCAAATGCCCCGACAACCCCAGGCGTGCCAGCAATTCCCCGGCGCGGCTATGCCTGGCGGTTTCCGGCGTACCGGCATAAATCGCCGGCATTTCCACGTTGTGCAACGCGCTCAGGTGCGCGAGCAAGTGGTAACGCTGAAAGATAAAACCGAAGTAGTCGCGGCGCAGCTCGGCCAGTTGCTCATCCCCCAGGGTGCGGGTTTCGATGCCATTGATCTTGTAGCTGCCGGCGGTGGCGTAGTCGAGGCCACCGAGGATGTTCATCAGAGTGGATTTACCCGAACCCGAGGCCCCGGTGATCGCGACCATTTCCCCTGCGTGGATGGTCAGGTCGATGCCCTTGAGCGCAATGAATTCGCGGTCACCGGCCATGAAACTGCGCACGATGCCTTTAAGCTCCAGCAGTGGCTGAGTCATCAATCAGCCCCCCGCCACGGCGGGCGATGGATCGCCGATCACCACCTTGTCGCCCTCGGCCAGGCCATCGAGGATCTGCACCTTGACGTTGTTGTTGATGCCCGTCTGCACCTGCCGCGTGTTGGCCTTGCCCTTGGCGTCCAGCACCCGCACCGGGAAGCTGCCATCGGCATTGCGCGGGCCGAGTGCGGCCACCGGCACGGTCAGTGCGGCCTTGGCGGTGTCGAGCACGATGCGCACCTGGGCGGTCATGGCGATGCGCAGGCGGTGGTCGGGGTTGGGTACGTCGAACAGCGCGTTGTAGAACACCGCGGTGTTTTGCTTGGGGGTGCCGGCGGTCTGGGTTTCGAGGAAATTCTGCGGGGCGGGTTCGGTGCCGCGCAATTTGGCGTAGTAGCGTTTGTCGGCCTCGCCGAGGATGGTGAAGTACACCTGCTGGCCCGGGCTGATGTGGATCACGTCCGCTTCGGAGACCTGGGCCTTGACGGTCATGGTGTCCAGGTCGGCGAGCTTGAGCAGCACCGGCGCCAGTTGGCTGGCGATCACGGTCTGGCCTTCCTGGGTGACGATGCCCACTACATCGCCGTCGATTGGCGCGACGATGCGGGTGTAGGCCAGGTTGATCTTGGCGGTGTCGATCTGGATGTGGGCGCTTTTGATCTGGGCGTCGAGGGACATCAGGTTGGCGCGCTGTACCTCGTAATTGGACTCGGCGGTTTCGAAGTCCTGGCGGGACACGGATTCGTCCTCCTGCAGGCCCTGATAGCGTTCGTAGACGGATTTGGTTTCCTTGAGTTGCGCCGCAGTAGCGCGGCGTTGGGCCTGGAGGTTTTCTTCGTCGACCTGGGCTTTGCGCAGGGTGTTCTGCAGGATCAACGGGTCGATTTCGGCCAGCCATTGGCCCTTCTTGACCTTGTCGCCGACCTTGACCTTCAGGGATTTGAGTTGGCCGGAAACCTGGGCGCCGACATCGACCTGCTTGACGCCTTCGAGCAGGCCGGTGGCCAGGACGGCGTTTTCGATGTCACTGCGCTCGGCGGTGGCGGTCAGGTATTGCGGCGCGTCTGCGGGGGCCTGCACGGTGTAGATGGTCAGGGCGGCGGCGATTGCCAGGGCCAGGGCCATTCCTGTTTTGCGAAGCTTTGACTTTTCCATAAGTGACCACAGAAGACGTTGAAGTTGGTCCGGCTTTTGGCTCGGAGTACATATCCGTTTTTTTGGTAACGGCTGATATGGGTTCCGCTCTTACAGCGGCTCACTTTTGAAAAGCGCAAAAGTAAGCAAAACGCTCTTGCCCCACCACTCGGCACCT
>NZ_JBYSWF010000135.1:0-6411 GCF_058780865.1 Pseudomonas sp. GP01-A4 | reverse complement strand
GGGTGGGGTTAGTGCCGGGTGTCGGTGCGTCTAGCCTTCGAGCAAGGCCACCAGTTTCACCTGGGCAAGATTGGCCTCGAACTCCTGGCCGTCATCTTCGTACTTCAACCAGGCGAAGCCCTCGGCCGGCGGCCGGCGATTCAGGATGATGCGGGCCGGGCGGCCGTCATGCTCGACCTGGACGATGGCCTTTTTCAGCTTGTCCGGGTCTTGCTCCTTCGGCTCCTTTTTCTCCTTGGCGTCCTCATCGCTTTCACCGTCGCCGCCCTCGGCGTCGGCCCGGCCGGTGAAGGCATCGACCGTGTTGGGGTCGCGGTCGCCGTCCTGGCTGCGCTTGTCGTCCAGGAACTCGCGCAGCAGCTTGACCGATCCCCGCGTCAGCTCCTGGCTGTCGTCGGCCAGCCATGCGCCCACTTCATCCGGGTTCTTCTTGTAGGCCGTCACCAGCTCGTTGATAACGGTCACGTCCTTGGCGCGGCCGCTGTTGAACGCCTCGGCAATCGGCTCGGGCAAGTCCAGCAGCGTGACGTGCTGCGTAACGAATGCCGGCGACTTGCCGATCTCCTTGGCGATCTCGCCCTTCTTCTTGCCCTTGGCCAGCTCGCGGCCGATGAAGTCGGCAATCTCGCGGGCGGTCAGCTCGTTGCGTTGCAGGTTCTCGATTACCTGGTCGGCCTCGTTGTAGTTGTTGTCGATGAAGCCGGGGATAGTCGTTTTCTCGGCCCACTTCGACCCACGGTAACGACGCGCACCGTGATTGATGAGGTAACGGCCCGGCTGCTCGGGGTTGTCGCGCACCGAAATGGGCGACTTGACGCCGCGTTCTTTGATCGTCGCGCCAATCTCCGCGATGCTCTCCGGGGAAAAGCCGGGGTTATCGGCCGTTCGCGGCTGGTGCGGATCTTCGTCAATCAAATCAAGCGGCAATTCCCTTGGGCCACCAGTGCCCGTATTGGCGGCCTGTGGGTCGTTCAGGAGGCCCGCAAGGTCGCCTAGGCTGTCCAGGCCCATGCCGGCCGCCTGTGGCTTCTGTGGGGCCGCTGTGGCCTTCTTCTTGGCGTTCTGTGCGGCGCTCATTGTGCAATCTCCATTTTCGTAAACACGTAATCGGCCAACTCGCGCACTTCCTGGGTGGCTTTGCGCGCAGCCGTTTTCTTGATCTTCCACACCGGCATTTGCTCGCCCAACGCCTGGGCGATGCTGTCACGCGACCCAACACTGAACGGCAACACCAATTGCGGATATGCCTGTTGCAACGCGGCCAGATTGGCGACGTGGCGCGGCTTCCGGGCGTCCACCTTGTTCGGCACCATGCCGAGGAAGCGCAGCTTGGGGTTTTGCTTGCGCAGGTTGCCGATGATGGCAACCATCTTCTTCATGCCCTGCAAGCTGTACGCCTCCATTTCGACCGGCGAAAGCATGTAGTCAGCGGCCAGCACGGCCGCTGTCATGGCGACGCCAAGGGAAGGGGCAGTGTCGATCAGGCACACGTCGAAAAACTCGCCCAGCGCCTCGATGTTGGCCCGCAGCGCACCCGCTGCCTGGGCCAAGTCCATCTTGTCCAGGTTGGCCAGGCTGGCATCGGCCGCGATCAGCGCCAGACCGTCATCCTCGCGGTCGGTGAACCAGCTCCGCAGCTCGTCGCCGCCGGCAGTAAACAAGCGACTGGCGGGATAGTCGGAATCATGACCGCCCAACGTCCAGGACGCATTACCCTGGGTATCCAGGTCGATCACGGCAACGCGCAAGCCGCGCTCTTGGAAGTCAAACGCCAAATGGCACGTTGCAAACGTCTTGCCCTGACCGCCTTTCTGAATTGCCGTAACCAGTGTTTTCATTTTTTCGGTTCCTGTTTTTTCTTGGCGTCCTCTGCCCACTTCTTCACGATGAATGCTTGATGCTCCGGCAGTACCGCCGCCACTCGCTCGAAGCCCTCGGGAAGATTTCCCTTCGTGGCCGCCCATACGCGACTGACTGCCTGTGACACCGCCCCTTTCGACAACCCCAGCGACGTTACGAACTCCGCCTGGGGTCGCCCATCGACCAGCACGCCCCGCGCTATGTCGATAGTCTGCTGCCCGATTTCCAAGCCCTTGATGGCTGCCTGAAATTGGGCTTCGGTCAATCGTTTCTTCATGAAAAACACCCATATCAACTCCACACCCGGTTGTTGAACAACGGCGGTGCCAGCCGCCGACCAGTACAAAGTTTAGCTAAACCTGCGCCGGCCGTCAAGCGTTTTAGCGGCTAAAATCCGGGTTATTTTCCAGGCGTGCAGCATCAGCGGCCGCAAGAAAGAACGTCATCAGTGGCCCAACCGTCTTGGTTGATCCGTCCGCGAAACAAACATCCATTGATTCGCCCTGGGTGTGCGGATCGACACCTTCCACCAGTCGCCACGGATCAAGGCCCCATTCCTCGGCCTGGGCGCTGTACCAGTAGGCCGGTGCATCACCATTCAAGTCGCTGTTGGCGTACTGCTTGACCAGGACGGCCACGCGGCCGGTGCTGGGACAAACAAAGCCCGGTTTGATCGGTTGCTTTTGCATGTCAAATCCCCTTCGGCTTGTAGATCGAAACAAAGTAGGTGAGGGCGGTTAGCACCGCGAAGTGCAGCAGGAACGTCCAGCCCGCATACACGCCCGGCGTGTTCCAGTGGTAAACCATGCGGATAAACTGGAAAAACACCTCAATGGAAACCAGCCACTTGAGCACCGGCCAGACCAGGACAACCGCGATCCACACGAACCGCAGCACACCGGCCAGAAACGCCTTTCCCTTGGCGTTAGAAACCTTGACCGGCTTGACTGACGCAACGGCCTCCATCGGCGCCACCGGCTCGGCCTGCTCGTTCCTGGGAAACTTGATGATGTTCGACATTGCTTGACCCTCCACCCATTTCGCGGGTTCAATGCTGCTTGCTTCCACACTCGGAAGCGCGGCTACGGTGTGCCAGCACCAGGCCAAGCGCCCCGGATCACTCCGGGGCGTTCCTTCAATGCCTGGTAGCCGTTTCAAGCTCGGCCACCGCGCCCAGCATGGTTTCCAAAATCTGCCGATCCTCTTCCGGCGTGATGCACTCCCCGCAAATGCCGCCCAGCTTGTCGCGCAACTCGTTCGCGCCCAGCAGGCTACGTTTCAACGTGCGAATGCTCTTACCGCAACGGCGGCACGGTACTTCCACAATTTCAATCTCGATCTTGCCCTTGTGCATTGGAAAACTTCCTTCCTAGCGTCCGTTGAAATGGCCCGACCGAAGCCGGGCCGTGGCTTCCTACCAGCGCACCCGCGCTTTGGCCCGCAGCACGTCCTTATCCGACCACTGCGCCCTTGCATCGCCTTCCAGCGTGCAGCCGGTGAAGTACGCCTTGGCCCGCAGTTCCTCGGCCTTGCGTACCAGCTCGGCCGCCTCGTCCAGCAGCGCCCCGATCTCGTCACGGCGAGCAGGGAAGTCGGTCTTTGCCGCCTCCGGCAACTCGTCAATCCACGGCATGATCTTGCTCATCGGAATTTCTCCGGTTTTGACCTGGACAACACGCCCGGCCTTCACTTGTAATATTAGGGCAAATTGCCCTAGCTGTCAAGCGTTTTAGCTAAACTTTATCCATTATATCCACTTTGTTTAGCTTGAGTTTAGCCGCTAAATTTTCCCCTTGGCGTTCAAACCTCTTTCCAAATGACCCCCAAGCCGGCGAAGTCGCATAGCAGCGCCCACGCGGCATAAGGGATCATCGTTTCTTCACCGATCCAGCGCCTTACGGTGCGGTCGCCCTTGGCTCCAAGGCCCAACGCCTTCGCCGCTGCGCCGCCGGTGAATCCGGCCAGCCGCAGTACCTCCCGGATTTCTTCCCCGGTCGGCTGCTGCCAGCGGAACGCCGGGCGCAGGCATTCGAGCCTGATATTTGCCTCTGTCATGACTTGTTTTCTCCTGGTGAACTCAAAAGCCGCAACTGGTCGAATCCGTAGCAGGATTGAACACAACGCGGGTCGTACTCGGTCACTTTCCGGCCGTTCCGATTGACGCGATACCGGGGCGGCCGGTCGTCATGCGCCCATACTTGGCGCGTGTCGTGGCTGACCTTGGTAATGATGATTTTCTTGCCGACTTCTCCCTTGAAAGCGTGATGGTGAACGCTGACCACTTCGCACCTGGCACCGGGCCGGAAGCCGCCCGCCGCTTCTTCCTTGGCGTACAACTCGGCGGCCTCGGCCGCCTTGATCTTCGCCTTTGCCTCGGCCGCCCACTTGCGGGCGATGAACGCCCGATGCGCCGGCAGCACAACATCGACCAGGACAAAACCCGTGGGCACCTCCACGGTCGCCGGTTCCCGGCGTGCCGGCGGGATCAAGTCGGCCGTCCAGTCGGGCAGGGCATAGCCGGCCAGCCGGTCGCGGCTTTCCGGCTCGATCAGCTTGGGCCGCTTTTCCTTGAGGATGGCCGCGAAGATCGCGCCCGCCACGGCATCGACGGTCATGCCGCCGCGCAGCCGGTCGAAGTGCGAGCGGTAGCCGGTTTCCGAAATGAATGGCTTGTCCAGGTCAACGGCATTGAACTCGAAATGGCTTCCCATGACGCCTACACCGCCACCAAAATCAACCAGGGCGCGCAGGCCCTCGACTTCGACCAGGAACTGGCCAGCCTGGCCCCAGCAAGGCACGTCACCAGGCGCGGCGCTGCAATGTCGGTCAATCACGCACCCAGCGGCCTCCGGGCCACCCTGGCAACCAAAAAACGTCCCACCATTGAGTTTCCAGGTCACGGCCTCGTAACGGGTCGTCGCCCGCTCGACCGCTGCATCGTCGCAGGCCATTACGCCGGCGTGCAGCTCGGCCACGGCGGCCCTGGCCAAGTCCAGCAGGCCAACCCGGTCAGTCGGCATCGAGGCGGCCAGCTCGGCCATCAATTCGTCGCGTTCATCGCGCTGTGATGTGGTTTTCTTCATGGTATGAAGTGGCCCCGGCCGAAACCGGGGCCGCCCCTCATCAGTCAATAGCGCGGTAAATCTGCGCCGCCTCGGCGTGCGTACCGGCGTACTCGCGCAACCAGTGGTAGCGGTCGATCAGAGCATCGCATTCGTCCGTGCCCTGGGTTTCGGCCGCAAGCTGGCCCAACACGAACAAGGTGGCGACGATCCCGGCCGCATCAGCGGACATTTCGCCGCCGTAGCCGTTGCCATCGACTTCCAGGCGCAGCCGGCCCAGCACCGGAGCCATGTAGAACCCGCCATTGGTCAGCGTGTAGTAGTTCCAGAACCCGCCGTTGTAGCCTTCGGCCAGTCGGCGCATCCAGCCATACACCAGGGCTTCGCCGCGCATCATCAGGCGCGGGCCAAAGTAGGTCGGCAGGAAGTCCAGGCGGTGTTCGTCGTCCACCAGGACGGCGGCCAGCGGGATCAGTTCTTGAGCTTGGTTGTTCATCGGAAGTTCTCCGGTTTTGACCTGAGCAACATGCCCGGCCTTCATCTGTAATATTAGGGCAAATTGCCCTAGCTGTCAAGTGTTTTTAGCTAAACTTTTTTTAGCGGCTAAAAATGTTTTGCAGTGAACGGCCCGAAATGTTATATTTAGATATAACTTTCTGAAAGGAGCATCACCATGCACACAACGAATCTCCGCAAGGTCGGCGGATCGGTCATGTTGGCCGTCCCGCCGGCGATCCTCGATCTGCTGCAATTGCAGGCCGGGGCCACGGTCGGCGTAGCCGTTACCGATGGCCGCCTGGTAGTCGATCCCAGGCCCCAGCCGCGCTACACGATGGCCGAGCTGCTGGCCGCCTCGGACTATTCGCAGCCACAAACTGCGGAAGAACGGGAATGGGTCGATGCCCCGGCAGTGGGGCGTGAGCTGATATGAGGCGGGGGGACATTTACCTGGTGTCGCTTGATCCCACCGAAGGCCGTGAGCAACGCGGCAGCCGGCCGGTGCTGGTCGTATCGCCGGCCGAGTTCAACGCGGCAACGAAACTGCCGGTGTGCTTGCCGATCACGAACGGCGGCGATTTCGCCCGCCGGATCGGTTTCGCGGTGCCGATCTCCGGCATCAAGACAACCGGCGTCGTTCGCTGCGATCAACCCCGCGTGCTCGATCTTGCAGCGCGTACCGCTCGCAAGGTGGACACGCTCCCGGCTCCTATCCTTGATGAAGTGCTGGCCAAGGTCGCCACGCTGTTCCAGTAGTCAATCCGCGCCCTTCGGTGTGTTCTTAACACTTGAGGGGCGCTTTCCCTGGCCGTGTCGGCCGCCTTTTCTCCTTGGCGTAAAACCTGCTGCCTTCCAGTTCGCACCGATCTTCGATTAGTGCGCAGATGGTGGCTTCACTGCGGCCTTGACAGTCGGGGAGTCCAGAGGGGCGGTAGCCCCTTTGGGCATAGCGCAGCGTAAGCGCACAAAATTTGCTTCTTTCCAGGCGCTT
>NZ_JBYSWF010000134.1:0-6595 GCF_058780865.1 Pseudomonas sp. GP01-A4 | reverse complement strand
CCCATGCCCTTAAAGACGCGTTCAAAAAGACGCCGACCGGGGAAGTGGTCGCCTACACCGCGTCCGGCCCGGACGGTCGGCAATGGACCGGGCAAAACCCGATGACAGAGCAGAAGGACCTGCACCAGGTCCACTTTGAAAAGGCGGTGATCCAAAGCAGCCAGGGCCAGTCGTCTGTGGCATGCCACTACCTGGATCAGAACCATGAACCGGTAAGCATGACCCTGAAAAACCAGGTCAATGCCAGGCCTCTGGGCAGCGCATGGTCAGGCAACGAATGCACGGCAACCAACCCGGCGCTCTGTACATTTGAATAGCAGACACGCCCGACAATTTATGCGGCGCGCTGTTCCTTGCATCTTGCGCAACAGTCCTTTGTCATCAACAGCATTGATAGCTCCCTAACGAAAGCCCCATGCTAGAGGGCTCGCTTTACGCTTATATCATTCCGAATGATAGTTACCTTTGTTTCATTCGATTCGTGAGATAGCACCCTGCCGAGCATGATCCGCCCATCTTAAATACATTGGCGGATGCACCTCATGGAACAGTCACTCAAACATTTGCGCTATCCCTTGGCCATTTTGGCCGTGATGGTGATGAGCGCCTGCGGCAAAGCGCCCGAACAGGCAGCCGCCATGCCACCAAGCCACGTCAGCGTGGCCAAGGTGCTGGAACAACCGGTCAATGAGTGGGACGAATTCACCGGCCGGCTCGAAGCGCCGGAAACCGTGCAGATCCGTCCGCGCGTGTCGGGCCAGATCGATCAGGTCGCCTTCACCGAAGGTGCCTTGGTCAAGAAGGGCGACCTGTTGTTCCAGATCGACCCTCGCCCATTCCAGGCCGAAGTGCGCCGCCTCGAAGCACAACTCGCACAAACCAAGGCCGCCGCCACCCGCAGCGATAACGAAGCCCAGCGCGGCGAACGCCTGCGCCAGAGCAATGCGATCTCCGCCGAGCTGGCCGACTCGCGCACCACCGCCGCCCAGGAAGCCCATGCGACTGTCGCCGGCATCCAGGCGCAGTTGGACCTGGCCAAGCTGAACCTGAGCTTCACCCGTGTCAGCTCGCCCATCAGCGGCCGCGTCAGCCGTGCCGAGATCACCGCCGGCAACCTGGTGACCGCCGATGTCACCGCACTGACCAGCGTGGTGTCCACCGACAAGGTCTACGCCTACTTCGACGCCGATGAACGTGTGTACCTCAAGTACACCGAACTCGCGCGCCAGGGTCGCCGTGGCGCGACCACCCCGGTGTACCTGGGCCTGTCCAATGAAGACGGCAACCCGCACCTGGGCCAGATGAACTTCGTCGACAACCAGGTCAACCCGGCCACCGGCACCATTCGTGGTCGCGCCGTGTTTGATAACAGCAAGGGCGAATACACCCCAGGCCTGTATGCCCGCCTGAAACTGGTAGGCAGTGGCACCTACTCCGCCGTGCTGATCAGCGACGAAGCCGTGGGCACCGACCTGGGCAAGAAATTCGTGCTGGTGATGGACGGCGACAAGCCTGCCTACCGCGCGGTGGAGCTGGGTCCGAAGATCGAAGGTTTGCGCATCGTGCGCAGCGGCCTGACCAAGGACGACACGATCATCGTCAAGGGTTTGCAGCGCGTTCGCCCGGGGTCGCCGGTTGCACCGGAAACCATCCCGATGGCCAGCAAGGAAACCCTCGCCGCCTTGGCACAACAACGACAAGCGCTTGAAGCCAGCAACCTGGAGCAAGTGGCGCCGGATAAAGCCGCGCCCAAGCTCGCAAGTACAGCGACTCCACGCGGTTAAGGGATACGACTCAAGATGAATTTTTCCAAGTTCTTCATTTCGCGGCCGATCTTCGCAGCGGTGCTGTCGCTGTTGATCCTGATCGCCGGCGCGATTTCACTGTTCCAGCTGCCGATCAGTGAATACCCGGAAGTGGTACCGCCGACCGTCGTGGTCCGTGCCAACTTCCCGGGCGCCAACCCCAAGGTCATCGGTGAAACCGTGGCCGCGCCCCTGGAGCAAGCCATCACCGGCGTCGAGAACATGCTGTACATGTCCTCGCAATCGACCGCCGACGGCAAGCTGACCCTGACCATCACCTTCGCCCTGGGCACCGACCTGGACAACGCGCAGGTGCAGGTGCAGAACCGGGTAACCCGGACTCAGCCCAAACTGCCCGAGGAGGTGACGCGCATCGGTATTACCGTGGACAAGGCCTCTCCCGACCTGACCATGGTGGTGCACATCACCTCCCCCGACCAGCGCTACAACATGCTCTACCTGTCCAACTACGCGATCCTCAATATCAAGGATGAGTTGGCACGGCTGGGCGGCGTGGGTGATGTGCAGCTGTTCGGCATGGGCGATTACTCCCTGCGTGTGTGGCTGGACCCGAACAAGACCGCCTCGCGCAACCTGACCGCCACCGACGTGGTCACGGCCATTCGCGAACAGAACCGCCAGGTGGCGGCCGGTGCCTTGGGCGCGCAACCTGCGCCGAATGACACCAGCTTCCAGCTGTCGGTCAACACCCAGGGCCGACTGGTCACTGAGGAAGAGTTCGAGAATATCGTCATCCGTGCCGGCGCCAACGGCGAAATCACGCGCTTGAAGGACATTGCACGGGTTGAGCTGGGTTCCAGCCAGTACGCCCTGCGCTCGTTGATCGACAACCAGCCGGCCGTGGCGATCCCGATCTTCCAGCGCCCGGGCTCCAACGCAATCGACATCTCCAATGAAGTGCGCGCCAAGATGGCGGAGCTGAAACAGAGCTTCCCGGAGGGCATGGATTACCGCATCGCCTATGACCCTACCGTCTTCGTACGTGGCTCCATCGAGGCCGTGGTTCACACCCTGTTTGAAGCACTGATCCTGGTGGTGCTGGTGGTGATCCTGTTCCTGCAGACCTGGCGTGCGTCGATCATTCCATTGGTGGCGGTGCCGGTATCGTTGATCGGTACCTTTGCGGTGATGCACCTGTTTGGCTTCTCGCTCAACGCGCTGTCGCTGTTCGGGCTGGTGTTGGCGATCGGTATCGTGGTGGACGACGCCATCGTGGTGGTGGAGAACGTCGAACGGAACATCGAATTGGGCCTGGAACCGTTCCCGGCCACTGAAAAGGCCATGAGCGAAGTAACCGGCCCGATCATCGCGACCGCGCTGGTACTGTGTGCGGTGTTCATTCCAGCGGCATTTATCAGCGGCTTGACCGGCCAGTTCTACAAGCAGTTCGCCTTGACCATTGCGATCTCGACCGTGATCTCGGCGTTCAACTCGCTGACCCTGTCGCCCGCACTGGCAGCGGTATTGCTCAAAGGCCACAACGCTCCGAAAGACGGGTTCTCCAGGTTCCTCGACAGGATGCTGGGCGGCTGGTTGTTCAAACCGTTCAACCGCTTCTTCGACAAGGCCAGCCATGGTTACGTCGGCACGGTACGCCGGGTGATCCGCGGCAGTGGTATCGCGCTGTTCCTGTACGCCGGCCTGATGGTCCTGACCTGGATGGGCTTTGCCCACACGCCGACCGGTTTCGTACCGGCCCAGGACAAGCAATACCTGGTGGCCTTCGCGCAATTGCCGGACGCCGCGAGCCTGGACCGTACCGAAGACGTGATCAAGCGCATGTCCGACATCGCCATGAAACAGCCCGGCGTGGAAAGCGCGATCGCCTTCCCCGGCTTGTCGATCAACGGTTTTACCAACAGCCCGAACAACGGCATCGTGTTCGTGACCTTGAAGCCGTTCGATGAGCGTAAAGACCCGAGCCTGTCTGCCGGTGCGATTGCCGGTGCACTGAATGGCAAGTACAGCAGCATCCAGGAAGCCTACATGGCGATCTTCCCACCGCCGCCGGTACAGGGCCTGGGTACGATCGGCGGGTTCCGCCTGCAGGTCGAAGACCGTGGCAACCTGGGTTACGACGAGCTGTACAAAGAAGTGCAGAACATCATTACCAAGAGCCGTGGCGTGCCTGAGTTGTTCGGCCTGTTCACCAGCTACACGGTCAACGTGCCCCAGGTCGATGCTGCCATCGACCGCGAAAAGGCCAAGACCCATGGCGTGGCGATCAGCGACATCTTCGACACACTGCAGATCTACCTGGGCTCGTTGTATGCCAACGACTTCAACCGCTTCGGGCGCACCTATCAGGTCAACGTGCAGGCTGAGCAACAGTTCCGCCAGGATGAAGACCAGATCGGCCAGCTGAAAGTGCGCAACAACAAAGGCGAGATGATTCCCCTGGCGACCTTCATCAAGGTCAGCGACACCTCGGGCCCGGACCGCGTGATGCACTACAACGGCTTCATCACCGCCGAGATCAACGGCAACGCCGCACCGGGCTACAGCTCCGGCCAGGCCCAGGCGGCGATCGAGAAACTGTTGAAAGACGAACTGCCCAACGGCATGACCTACGAGTGGACCGACCTGACCTATCAGCAAATCCTTTCGGGCAATACTGCGCTGTTCGTGTTCCCGCTCTGCGTACTGCTGGCGTTCCTGGTACTGGCCGCCCAATACGAAAGCTGGAGCCTGCCACTGGCGGTGATCCTGATCGTACCGATGACCCTGTTGTCGGCCATCACCGGGGTGATTATCTCTGGCGGCGACAACAACATCTTTACCCAGATCGGCCTGATCGTCCTGGTGGGCCTGGCCTGTAAGAACGCGATTCTGATCGTCGAGTTCGCCAAGGATAAACAGCAGGAAGGCCTCGATCCGCTCGCTGCGGTACTGGAAGCCTGCCGTCTGCGTCTGCGGCCGATCCTGATGACCTCGTTCGCCTTCATCATGGGTGTAGTGCCTCTGGTGATGTCCAGCGGTGCCGGTGCCGAGATGCGCCATGCCATGGGTGTGGCGGTGTTCTCCGGGATGATCGGCGTGACCTTCTTCGGTCTGCTGCTGACGCCAGTGTTCTATGTACTGATCCGCCGGTTTGTTGAACGCGGTGAAGCGCGCAAAGCGGCCAAGGCCTTGAAGCTGGAGACACAGCAATGAGCGTGAAAGTATTTTTGCCGAGCTTGCTGGTACTGGCGCTGAGCGCCTGTGCCGTGGGCCCGGACTATAAAACCCAGCCACTGGAGGCGGCCAACGTAACGGCCGCCGCCGACGCCAAGCAGTACGACCACGCGAAGTTCGAAGGCATCTGGTGGCAACAGTTCGAGGACCCGACCCTTAACCAGTTGGTGACTCAGTCCCTGAACGGTAACCGTGACCTGCGGGTGGCATTTGCCCGCCTGCGGGCAGCCCGGGCGATTCGTGACGACGCTGCCAATGACGTGATGCCGGTGATCACCAGCCGCGCCAGCAGCGACGTGGGCAAAGGCCAGATTCCGGGCCAGACCACCAAACGCGTCAACAGTGAGCGTTATGACCTGGGCCTGGACATGGCCTGGGAAGTGGACTTGTTCGGCCGCATCCGCCGCAACCTGGAGGCCAGCGACGCTGACCAACAGGTTGCCGAAGCTGACTTGTATCAGCTGCAAGTGACGATGATTGCCGAGCTGGTGGACGCTTACGGTCAACTGCGGGGCGCGCAACTGCGCGAGAAAATCGCGGTGGCCAACCTGAAGAACCAGGAAGACTCACGCGGTATCACGGTCAGCCTGCGGGATGCCGGTGTGGGCGATCAGCTCGATGTGGTGCGGGCCGATGCGCGTCTGGCGGCTGTAGAAGCCAGTGTGCCGCAGCTGCAGGCCGAGGAAGTTCGCGAGCGTAATCGTATCGCTACCCTGCTCGGTGAGCGGCCGGACAAGTTGAGCGTGGATTTGAGCCCGAAAGATTTGCCGGCGATTGCCAAGGCGTTGCCGATTGGTGATCCGGGGCAACTGCTGCAACGTCGTCCGGACATTCTCAGTGCCGAGCGTAAGTTGGCAGCCGCCACGGCGCGGATTGGGGTAGCCAAGGCTGATCTGTTTCCGCGGGTGAGCCTCAGTGGGTTCCTCGGGTTTACCGCTGGGCGGGGTTCGCAGATTGGGTCGGCGGCGGCGAATGCCTGGTCGCTGGGTCCGAGCATTACCTGGGCGGCGTTTGACCTGGGCAGTGTGCGGGCAAGGTTGCGTGGTGCGGATGCCGAGGCGGATGGCGCCCTGGCGACTTATGAGCAGCAGGTGCTGTTGGCGCTGGAAGAATCGGAGAATGCCTTCAGTGATTACGGCAAACGCCAGCAGCGGTTGGTCTCGCTGATTCGTCAGAGTGAGTCGAGCCGGGCTGCTGCGGATCTGGCGGAGATTCGTTACCGCGAAGGGACGGTGGACTTCCTGGTGTTGCTGGACGCGCAGCGTGAGCGTTTGGCCGCCGAGGACTCCCAGGCTCAGGCCGAAGTGGATCTGTATCGTGGGATCGTCGCGATCTACAAGGCGTTGGGCGGTGGGTGGCAGCCGAGTACCACGATTGCCAGTGCCAAGTGATTTGACTTAAAGAGCTCCTTTGGTTGGTCGCATCCAGCCAATTTTTAGCCCCGTGCCGTCATTCGGTCGCGGGGCTTTTTTTTTGCTCGCTTGTGGTGTGTGCATATCCGTTATTTCGGTCAGGGCTGCTATTGGTTCCGCTCTTACAGCGGCTCACTTTTGAAAAGCGCAAAAGTAAGCAAAACGCTCTTGCCCCACCACTCG
>NZ_JBYSWF010000133.1:0-6839 GCF_058780865.1 Pseudomonas sp. GP01-A4 | reverse complement strand
CGCCAAAGCCGCCCTTCCCGCCCAGGTTCCCCGCCTGCCACTGCACCCCGAACTCGCTGGCATCGTCCTCACCCACTTCGACGATCAGGCTCTCGATCACCACCTGGGCGCGACGCTGGTCGAGCATGTCGATCACCTCCCGCAGGTTGCGATACAGCGGGTCCGGCGCCGAGATCAGCAAGGTGTTGGTGGTGGCGTCCGCCTGGATCGTCACGCCACCGGCGCTGAACGCGGTGTTCTGGTCGGTAGGGGAAGAGGCTCCGGTGCTGCTGGTGTCCTGCCCGTAACCACTGGGCTGGACAGTGCCGCTGCCGGTGGGAGTGCCGCTGCTGTTCTGGGTACTGCCCTGGCCACCCTGGGTGTTGCCGCCCATGCTGCTCAACTTGCCACGGGCATTATCACTGGTACCGGAGTCGCTCTCGCCAGTGAGCAAGCCCCGTAGCGACTGCGCCAACTTGCCGGCCTGGGCGTTGCGCAGGTACACCACGTGCATATTGCTCGGGTTGCTCTGGGCGTTGTCGAGCTTGTAGATCAGGTTGCGCGCCAGTTCCGTGCGCTCCGGGCTGCCGGCGCGGATGATGATGGAGTTGGAGCGCGGGTCGCCGATCACGTTGATCTTCTGGGTCTGGTCGGCGCCCTGGGTTTCGAGGAGCTCCGAGACCATGGCGGCGATGTCCACGGCGATGCCGTTCTGCACCTTCACCACGTCGGTGTCGATGGCGCTCGGGGTGTCGATGCCGTCGATGATCTGTGCCACCCGCGCCAGGTTTTCCGCGTAGTCGGTGATCACGATGCTGTTGTTGCCGGGGTAGGCGTTGATCGGGTTGTTCGGCGACACGATCGGGCGCAGCACCGGGATCAGGTTCACCGCGTTTTCGTATTGCAGGCGGAAGGTGCGGGTCTGCATGCCCTGCCCGCCCGGGTTGGCGCCGCTGTAGATCGGCCCGCCCAGCAGCTTGGCGTCCGCCTCCGGCACCACCTGGGCCACGCCGCCTACGTCGACCACGCTGAAGCCCTGCATACGCAGCGCCGCCAGCAGCATGTCGTAGGCCTGGTGCGCCGGTACCTGGCCTTCGCTGACCAGGGTCAGGTTGCCTTTGACACGCGGGTCCACCAGGAATTGCTGGCCGGTGGCGCGAGACAAGGCGCGCACCACCGCCTGGATATCGGCGTCGACGAAGTTCAGTTGTACCGGTTGATCACCCAGCGGGTTGCGCGCCCTGGCCGGTGCGGCGCCATGGCTGCGGGCGCTGTTGGTCACCGGGTGTTGCACCCGGGGTGGCGGCACGGTTTCGCGCTGGCGGTCCAGTGGTGTGTCGCCGCTGCGCCGGGTGTCGGCCAGGGGTTGGCCAAGCTCGCTGTCCACCAGCAACGGCGCGGAGGATTGGGGGTTGCTGCACGCTCCCAGCGCCAACAAGAGCAAAGGGGCGACCTTGCGATAAGGCGCAGCGTTGGGCAATGACCACTTCATGAAGCTTCCTTAGCGCCAGGCGCCTGATCCATGCGAACGGTCCCGGACAAAGTGCCGGCCGAGTTTGAAGAGGTGGCCTCGCCTGCGCGTTGCAGGCGGGCCGCAGAGACTTCCAGGGAGAACGGCCGGGGGTTGGCCAGCAGCCAGTCGATCACCGCGTCCGCCGGGGCATCGTCGAAGGTCAGGCGCCAGCTGCCGGTGTCCTGCGGCTGCAATTGATAGCGGCCCTGCAGCCCGGCGTTGTCGAGGGACTGGTGCAAGGCGGTTTCCAGGTCACTGCTGCGCGGGGCTGGGGCGACGCCTTGCAGCAGCACCTGCAAGGCCTCGGCCTGGCTGCGCAGTTTCGGGGTTTCGGCTTGCCAGTAGTCGATCTTCTTCAGCGGTGGCTGGATCAACAGCAACCAGGTCAGCAGGCCCGCCAGCACCAGGCCGGCACCCACCAACAGACGTTTTTCACGCATGGCCAGGCCGTTCCAGAACACCTGGGCCTGGCTGCGCAGAAGCTGCCAACGCTTATTCATCTTCGGCCTCATCGTCTGCATCGGCTTCAACGCGCTCGGTGAGCGGGCCGACTGTCCAGCCCTGGTCGTCGCGACTGGCGCTGAACCCGGCCTGGGCCAGCAGCGCCTGCGCGTCAGCGGCCAGCGCCGGGGTCCGGGCGTCCGGCAGCAGACTCAGCTGCAGGCGGCCTTGCTCGTAGCTCAAGCTCTCGACGCTGCCCGCCATGGACGGCAGGCTGCTACCCGCCAGCGCCAGCAAGCCGGTAAAGCGCTGCCCTGGTTCGGCCGCCGCGCCGCTCTGGCGTGCGGCCAGTTGCTGACGGGCTTGTTGCAGCGGGTTGAGAATCACCGGCAGTTCGGGGAAGGCCTGGCGTACTTGCTGGCTCATCTGCGCCTTGAGGCGTTGGCCTTCGTCGACCTGGCGGGCGGCGTAGAGGTTCAGGCCCAGGGCCCAGATGGCGACCGCCAGCGCCGTGCAGGCCGCCGCCCTGCCCCAGCCACCGGTTGCCGCCTGCTGGAGCCGACCGTGCAAACCCCAGCCCGGCGCAGTACCGCTCCAACGGGCAACGTCGGCCACATGGAGCACATCGACACCGGTGGCGAGCAGGTCATCCAGCGCCTGCTGCCCCAGAGGGTGTACCGCGCCCTGCTGCAGGCTATGGCGCAGTAGCAAATGCCCGTCGCAGAAGGCCGCGCTCGCTGGCCCGCTGACCGGCAGCGCGTAGGGCGCCGGGTACAGGCCACGCACTTTGATTTTCAGCTGGGTCGTTATCCGGCCCAGGTGCTCAAGGCTGCTTTTGGGCAACCAGCCGACCTGCACCAGGCCGCTGCTGTCCCGTGGACCGTGGGCCACATGCATCAACTCCAGCGGGCCGAGGATCAATGCCTGGGCCGCACAGGTCACTGCATCGTCGACCTTGGCGGAGGGCAATTGCGGCAGCTCCAGGCTGGTCAGCAAGCTGTCCCGTGGATGCAGAAAACACTCCGCCTGGGTATTCGCCCATTGCGCCAGGCGGCCCTCGCCCTGCTGGCTGACCTGCCCGGCGCGGTCCAGCCAGGCGAATTGCACCTGGCTCTCGGTGGTGAGTTCACCCAGCGGCGGCAAGCCGATGCGCAAACGCTTCATACGCCCACCCGCGACCAGATCACCTGGGGCTGACGGTCTTCCGGGCGATACAGCAACGCCTCCAGCGTGACCCGACGCTGCTCGCGGCGCGCCTGGCCGTGCACGCGAAACCACTCGCTGGTGATCCCCACCTGCACCGTGTCCACCGCGACTTGTGGCATGCGCAACCGGTTGACGAAATCCCCGCGATTGACAAACCAGCGCCCGCCGTCGCGCTCGGCCACCAGTGCCTGAGCCTGGGACAGGCTGAGCCCCGGCACCACGCTGCTGAGTACCTCGGCGCTGGCGGTATTGCCGTTGACCCAGGTATTGCCGGGCAGCACGCTGACATAGCTCGCCATGCGCCGCAGTTGGCGCGGGTCGAGGCCTTCGATACCGCTGAGGTCGGTGAGGCTGCGCAACATCGGGTACTTGGCCGGGATCAATGGCGCAGCGGCACCGGGCGAGGTATCCCGGCTGCTGTTGAAGCCGCCGGTAAGTGAGGCGCCGAGCTCGCGCTGGTCGTATGAGTCGATCACTCGCCGGCTGATGCGGCGACTCACGGCCGGCTCGATGCCGATCAACTGGCACAGGCGTTCGAAGCTCTGCAATTGCCCGGCGTCCGGGTGTTGTTGGGTCACCAGATTGCGCAGGTTGAACTTGCCCTGCTCATCCTCAATCCGCCCCTCGAAAGCACCGCCGAGGGGCCGTGCCCACGGTTGATCGAGCCGGGTCAACACGTCCTGGCGGCGCGCGTCCCACAGGAGCTGGCGACTGGTTTCCAGACCGCCATTCAACAACCATTGGCCCTGGATACGCAGTTGTTCAGCTTCCAGGCTTCGGGTGAACACGGTTTGCCGGGTGAGCATGGCGCCGGCAATCACCGCGACCACGGCCGCGATCAGCAAGGCGCTGATAATCGCCATGCCGCGCTGCTTCGCCGCTGGGGGCGAATGGCTGTTCATCGCCGGCCTTACAACTGCCAGGAGCCGATATCGGCGTTCACGCCGTCACCATCAGGTTTCCCGTCGGCGCCGAGGGAGAACACATCCACTTCGCCGTTGGCCCCTGGGTTGAGGTAGTGATACGGGTTGCCCCACGGGTCGTTGGGCAAGCGTTCGAGGTAGGCGCGCCAGTTGCTGTTTTTCGCATCGGCCGGGCGTTCCACCAGCACCTTCAAGCCCTGGTTCATGCTCGGGTACGAGCCGTGGTCGAGGCGGTAGAGTTTCAGGGCCTGCATCAGCCCGCCAATGTCCTGCCGGGCCGCTGTGGCCCGCGCCTGGTCGGGGCGGTCGAGCACCTTGGGCACCACCAGCGCCGCCAGAATCCCCAGGATCACCACGACCACCATGATCTCGATCAGGGTGAAACCGCGCTGCCTGCGCGCTGACGTGAAGTGTGCGATATCCATGTCGACATTCCTTGGCTTGAGTGCATTTCGTGGCGCAGTGTTGCAAGAACACATGTCAGTCATGTTGAAAATCCTCGGGAGCTTTGGTCGCCAATCGGTCAACTCCCGGGGCTAGTCTGCGGGCCTGTTTCCCGGTTTTGAGTACGCCATGGGCGGGCCCCGCAACGAGCAAGGTTTCACCCTGATTGAAGTGTTGGTGGCACTGGCGATCATCGCCGTGGCCATGGCGGCGGCGGTACGCGTGGCCGGGCTGATGACCACCAGCAACGGCCTGCTGCGGGACAAGTCGATGGCGCTGCTGGCAGCCCAGGGCCGGATGGCGGAACTGCGCCTGGAAGGTCGGGTGAGCACCGGGCGCAAGACGTTCGACTGCGACCAGGGCCGGCTGAAACTACGTTGCGAACAGACCATCAGCAACGGGCCGGATGGGCGCCTGTTCCAGGTCAGCGTGCAGGTGCTGGACGCCACCCGGGAAGCGCCCCCCCTGGCACGCCTGGAGACACTGCTGGGGCGCCCGCCGGTGAAGCGCCCGGTTACTGCCGAATGAGGCTTGGCAACGCCGGCCCGTCGGGCAACTTGTCGAGGGGCACGCGGATTTTTTCCGCGCCGCGCTCGATCTCCACGCTATCGCCTTCAATGGCCGTCAGCCGCACGCCGGGGCTCAGGCGTTCACCCAACAAAAAGCTGCGGGGCGGGCCGTCGTTGAGACTGAGGATCGCCACCGCCCCACGCGCCCCGGCAAGCACCCCGGAGACCTTGATCTGCATCACCGCCGGGGTATTGGAAAACCATTGCACGGCGGGGTTGTCGCTGCGGGCCGCCAACGCCTGGGGCGCGGCCTGCGGGGTGTGGGACTCGGCCGACGTGAGCAACAGTGGCGTCCAGGTCGCAACCCCTGCCAGCACCGCCAGCAACGCCACGGCCTGGACGCCATGGGCGGGTGAAAAACGATGGATGAATGCCATGGGCGGGACCTCCTGTTTGTCCGTCGCCTCAGGCTACAGGGCAATTCACACCTTTTTATTTCAGCGGTTGATCAGGGAGCAAAAAATGAAACAGCAGGGCTTCACGTTGATCGAGTTGATGGTGGTGCTGGTGATCATCGGCATCGCCAGTGCGGCCATCAGCCTGAGCATCAAGCCTGATCCGCTGCACCTGCTGCGCAAGGACGCGGAACGCTTGAGCCAGTTGCTGCAGGTGGCCCAGGCCGAGGCGCGTGCCGATGGCCGGGCGATTACCTGGAAAGCCGATGCCAAGGGATTTCGCTTCAGCCGCGTTACCGATGATGGGCTGGGAGTGGAGAACTTCAGCGGCGATCAGCAACTGCGTCCGCGGGCCTGGGACAGTGCGCCGATGCAGGTGCGCATCGAGCCTGGGAAAACATTGGTGCTGGATGCTGAATGGGTGAACCCGCCGGTGCGGGTGGTGCTGTCGGATGGGCAATACAGCCTGAGCCTGCAACGGGATGCGGCGGGGTTGTTGCGGGTGGTGAGTCATGAGTGACCAGAAGGGTTTTACGCTGATCGAGGTGATGGTGGCGATCATGTTGATGGCGGTGGTCAGTGTGATTGCCTGGCGCGGGTTGGACAGCGTGACCCGGGCTGATCAGCATTTGCAGGCCAGCAGTGAGCAGACTGAGGTGTTGTTGCGGGCGCTGAACCAGATGCAGCTGGATGTGAGCTTGCGCGCGGGGGTTGAGTTGGGGCCGCCGATTGGCGAAGACGCGCCGAAGCCTGGCGGGTTGGCGGCGGTGTCGGTGAGGAGTTCGGACAGCAAGGGGTTTCGGCTGGAGGTGATCCGGAGTGCGCCGGTTCCTGGGGATGGGTTGCAGCGGGTGCGGTGGTGGCTCAAGGGCGACACGCTGTACCGGGCAGCTGCACCGGCGCGGGATCGGTATCCGCTGCCGGCGCCCCGGGATGCGGTGGCGGTGCTGGGGCAGGTCAGGGATTTGCAGGTGCGGGTTTGGGACAAGGGGTGGCGGCAGTTGAGTGGGAATCGGCAGGAGGAACCGCTGGGGATCGAGGTGGTTCTGGTGCGGGAGACGGGCCAGGGGGTGGAGCGGTATCGGCAGGTTTTGGGGCCCTTGCGGTAGGGCTTTTTGGGGTGGTGTACATATCCGTTATTTTTGTTATGGCTGATATGGGTTCCGCTCACTTTCGAAAAGCCGGAATGCCGGCCCAGTCAAAAGTAAGCAAAACGCTCTTGCCCCACCACTCGGCTCCTCGCTTAGGCTTGAGTGTTGAAGAGCAAAATCAAAAGCTAAAGCAGGCACGGACCAAATGTGGGAGCGGGGTTGCTCGCGAAGGTCGTTAACGATGACGCGGGCATTCTGGATGAACGCGGCGCTCTCAG
>NZ_JBYSWF010000132.1:0-7246 GCF_058780865.1 Pseudomonas sp. GP01-A4 | reverse complement strand
GGGTGGGTGGGGCGCCACGCTTGTCCTGGCGCCCCAGCCAGTCGGGGTCGGGCGTCAGGTAGAAGAAGGCTGCCGGCTCCATCAGCGGGCCGACCGACACCGGCAGCACCGGGCGCGGCAGGCCGGCCTTGGTACATTCGGTATCAACCACCGCCAATTCGGTGAGGGATGGAGATTGCAGGACGTAAAACACCGGACGACTGCGGTCGAGGTTCAAGGTAAGGGACGACTGGTTGATCGTCTCTGAGCGAACCCAGAGGTACAACAGCCGGCGCAAGGTGCCAAATACCAGACGGCGAAAGGGAGAACGGGTCATACGGCTTCTGCTTTGAGTGGGGAAAAAAACCGGGCAGGTGCTCGGGGCGCTAGTGTGCAGTATTAGCCGAAAATCGGCAAAAAAGCGGCGAAGTAATCTTGAGTTGAAGCTTTTTGAGCCTGTCTTATACTCGGCAGTTCAACTGCGACGACTCAACAATAAACGTACTTATAAAAAGCATGTGGGAGCAAAACAGATGGCAACGCGCGAAACCGGCAATGTGAAGTGGTTCAACGACGCCAAGGGCTATGGCTTTATCCAGCGGGAAGATGGCAAGGATGTGTTTGTGCACTACCGCGCCATTCGCGGTGAAGGGCATCGTTCATTGGCTGAAGGCCAGCAGGTGGAATACGCCGTGGTGACGGGAGAGAAGGGCTTGCAGGCTGAGGATGTGGTGGGCCTGTAAACAATTGCAGCGACACCGGATAACCCATGTGGGAGCGGGCTTGCTCGCGAAAGCGGAGTGACAGTTGATACTCAGGTGACTGACACACTGCATTCGCGAGCAAGCCCGCTCCCACATTCTTGATTGGATTTACAGCGTTAGATCAGGTTGTTTTCCAGGTGATCTGCTCTTCACCGTCTGCGCTGATACGAATCCAGGTATCCGCGCTTTCTTCACCTTCTTCCTCTACCCAGCTGCCCGGCGCGCAACGCACTTCGACGTTCAGCGCGGCAAAGGCTGCGCGGGCGCAGGCGATGTCGTCTTCCCACGGGGTCTGGTCGCTTTCCAGGTACAGGCTGTTCCATTTGCCTACGGCTTTCGGCAGCCAGGTGACCGGTACGCTGCCGGCTTTGCACTTGTAGGTCTGGCCGCGCTGGACCCAGTCGGTGCACGGGCCCAGGGCGGCGCCCAACCAGGCGGCGATGGCCTTGTGGTCGACGTCGGCGTCCTTGAGGTAAATCTCGATATCAGGTTGGCGCATGGATGTTCCTCGTTGCGGGATTTTGAAAATCCATTCGCGGATTCGGTGTGGGCCCCGAGGCCCACAAAAATAATGGGTTATTGAAGCACGAAATAGTCGTAGCGCATCGACACAGTGACCAGCAGCGGTTCGGCGGCTTCGATCACCCGGGCCCGGCGTTCGGCACTGGCGCGCCAGCCGTGGGGCGTCATCGCCAGCAGGTTGGCGCGATCCTTGGGATCGGCCAGGCTGAGCTTGAACTCCAGGGTTTCGCTGTGTTGCAGGCTCATGCCCTGCGGCACCAGCGCCAGGTGCTTGTCGTCGGTGTACTCGCGCACTTCGTCGTACAAACGCTCACGCAGTTCCATCAGGTGGCCGCTGGTGGGGCCGACTTTCATCAAGCCACCGCCCGGGCTGAGCAGGCGCTTGGCCTCCAGCCAGTCCAGCGGGCTGAACACGCTGGCCAGGAACTGGCAACTGGCATCGGCCAACGGCACCCGGGCCATGCTGGCGATCAACCAGGTCACCGTGGGGTTGCGCTTGCAGGCACGCTTGACCGCTTCCCTGGAAATATCCAGGGCGTAGCCGTCGGCGCGCAGCAGGGTGTCGGCGATTTGCGCGGTGTAGTAACCCTCGCCACAGCCGATATCCAGCCAGCGCTGGGGTTTGCGTTCCGCAGCCAGTTCGGCCAGGCGCCTGGCCACCGGGGCGTAATGCCCGGCGTTGAGAAAGTCGCGGCGCGCTTCCACCATCGCCAGGTTGTCGCCTGGGTCACGGCTGTTCTTGTGCTGCACCGGCAACAGGTTCAGGTAACCCTGGCGCGCCCGGTCGAAACGGTGCCCGGCCGGGCAGGCTACGCCGTTGTCCACTTCATGGAGCGGTGCGCTGCAAATGGGGCAAGCGAGCATCAGGCGAGCAACTTGATCAGGGTCTGGTAGTAGATTTCGGTCAGCACATCGAGGTCGCTGGCGAGGATGCGCTCGTTGACCTGATGGATCGTCGCGTTGACCGGGCCCAGTTCCACCACCTGAGTGCCGAGGGTCGCGATGAAGCGCCCATCGGAGGTGCCGCCGCTGGTGGACGCCTGGGTCTCGCGACCGGTGACGGCCTTGATGCTGGCGGAGACCGCATCGAGCAACGCGCCCGGTTCGGTGAGGAACGGCAGGCCCGACAGCGCCCACTCCACATGCCAGTCCAGGCCATGCTTGTCGAGAATCGCCGCGACCCGCTGCTGCAGGCCTTCGACGGTGGACTCGGTGGAGAAGCGGAAGTTGAACACCGCCGTCAGGTCGCCCGGGATCACGTTGGTGGCGCCGGTGCCGGAGTTGAGGTTGGAAATCTGGAAGCTGGTAGGCGGGAAGAAGGTGTTGCCATCGTCCCAGTGCTCGGCGGCCAGTTCGGCCAGGGCCGGAGCCGCCAGGTGGATCGGGTTCTTCGCCAGGTGCGGGTAGGCCACATGGCCTTGCACGCCGCGCACGGTCAGGGTGGCGCCGAGGGAGCCGCGACGGCCGTTCTTGACCACGTCGCCCACCAGGGTGGTGCTCGACGGTTCGCCGACGATGCACCAGTCCAGGCGCTCCTTGCGGGCTGCCAGGCGTTCGATCACGGCCTTGGTGCCGTGGTGCGCCGGGCCTTCTTCGTCACTGGTGATCAGGAATGCGACCGAACCCTTGTGGTCCGGGTAGTCGGTCACAAATCGCTCGGAAGCGACCAGCATCGCCGCCAGGCTGCCTTTCATGTCGGCTGCGCCACGGCCGCAGAGCATGCCGTTTTTATCGATCAGCGCGTCGAACGGGTCGTTCTGCCAGGCCTTGACCGGGCCGGTCGGCACCACGTCGGTGTGGCCGGCGAAGCACAATACCGGGCCTTCGTGTTTGCCGTGGGTGGCCCAGAAGTTATCCACATCCTCGATGCGCATCGGCTCAAGCGCAAAACCGGCGTCGCCCAGGCGCTGCATCATCAGCTTCTGGCAATCGGCGTCGACCGGCGTCACCGACGGGCGGCGGATCAGGTCGATAGCGAGTTGGAGGGTCGGCGAAAGGTCGGCGTGGGCCGTCATGTAAAAACTCCAGAAGCATGTCAGGGCGCAAGGCTTATGTGGGAGGGGGGCTTGTGTGGGAGCGGGCTTGCTCGCGAATACGGAGTGTCAGTCAACAATGTATGAACTGACCCGGCGCATTCGCGAGCAAGCCCGCTCCCACACAAAGCAATGGCCTGGGCCAAGTCTCACAAAATGGCCGTTATCTTATAGCAAAACGGCGGCCAGAGGCCGCCGTTTAGTGCATTGCGCAGGATTTTAAGCAGCGGCCACAGGCTCTTGCTTCGGTGCCGGTTTCGGCAGCGACGACAGGAACGCCATGATCAGCGCCGCCACATACGGCAGCGACTGCACCAGCAACATCACCACCCAGAAGCGCATGTCATTGCTCGGCAGGCCCTGCACCAGGTAAATCCCCAGTGCCGCACCCCACAACAGCAGCATGATGAACATCTCTTCCCGGGCTTCGGAGATCGCCACCCAGAAACCGTGGTTATCGGCGTTCTTCGGTGTACGGAAGAACGGAATGCTGGTGGTGAAGAACCCGTACAGCACCGCCTTGGCGATGGTGTGCGACAACGCCAGCCCGGCCAGTGCCGCGCAGAACGCATCTTTCAGGTTCACACCCACCGCACGACGGTAGAGGAAGATGATCTTGCCGACCTTGAACACGAACAACGCCAGTGGCGGGATCGCGAAAATCAGCAGCGGCGGGTCAACCCGCGTCGGCACGATAATCATCGCCGCCGACCACAACAAGGCGCCCACGGTGAAGAAGATGTTCATGCCGTCGGCCACCCACGGCAACCACCCCGCGAGGAAGTGGTAGCGCTGGCCACGGGTCAGCTCGGTGTCCTTGCCGCGCAAGAGGCTCGCAGTGTGACGCTTGATGATCTGGATCGCGCCGTAGGCCCAGCGGAAACGCTGTTTCTTGAAGTCGATAAAGGTATCGGGCATCAGGCCCTTGCCGTAGCTGTCGTGGTAGTACGCCGCCGACAGGCCCTTCTCGAAGACCCGCAGGCCCAGCTCGGCATCCTCACAGATGCACCAGTCGGCCCAGCCCAGCTCTTCCAGCACCGAGCGACGGGTCATGGTCATGGTGCCGTGCTGGATGATCGCGTCACGGTCGTTGCGGGTGACCATGCCGATATGGAAGAAGCCTTTGTATTCCGCGTAGCAGAGCTTCTTGAAGGTGCTTTCGTTCTGGTCACGATAATCCTGTGGCGACTGCACCACGGCGATTTTCGGGTCGGCGAAGTGCGGCACCATGTGCTTGAGCCAGTTTGGCGACACGCAGTAATCGGAGTCGATCACCGCGATCACTTCGGCATCCTTGGCGGTGTGCGGGATCAGGTAGTTCAGTGCGCCGCCCTTGAAACCGGCCAGGGGCGAGACGTGGAAGAACTTGAAGCGCGGGCCGAGGGTTTCGCAGTAGTCGCGCACCGGCTCCCACACGGCCGGGTCCTTGGTGTTGTTGTCGATGATCAGGACTTCGTAGTCCGGATAATCGAGGGCGGCCAGGGCGTCGAGGGTCTGTTTGACCATCTCCGGCGGCTCGTTGTAGCACGGCACGTGGATCGAGACTTTCGGGCGGTAGTCCGAATCCCCTTCAACCGGCAGGAATTCACGCCGGCGTTTGTGGGTCCAGACTGCTTCGGCCAGCTCATGGGCTTCGGTCAGCAACACGATAAATACGCCCAGGGCGCCGAGTGCCAGCAGGAAGCCCACCGTCAAGCTGAACCAGGTGCTGTATTGCTGACTGTAGTCATAACCGATCCACACCAATACCGACCCGCACAGGAACGCGATAAAGGTCAGGAACGTACGGCCGCGCTGGCGCAGGGCCGAGCCGTCGATCATCAGCAGGGTCAGGGACAGCAGCGCAAGCACCACCGAGCCGATCGCCAGCACTCGCCATTGCGGAATCGCGACCACCGGGCCATCAAAGTTGAATTTCTGCTGGCGTGCGGCGTTGAACACGCCCCAATAGGCCCCTACAGAGCCTTCGTCGCTGGCTTTCCATGGCTGGTCAAACGCTTCGATCACGAAGTAGTTGTAGCCCTGGCGGTTCAGCGTGTTAACCAGCGTGCGCAGGTAAATCGCCTGGTCGGCGGGGGAGGCGTCAGCACCGCCACGCATCCGTCCGTTGCTCGGCCAGCCAACCTCCGACAGCAACAGCGGCTTTTTCGGGAAGGTCTTCTTCAGGTCCCGGGCGCGATCGAGGACGAACTGGCCGGCCTTGTCCACTGGGATATGTTCCCAGTACGGCAGGATGTGCGCGGCGATCAGGTCGACGTGCTTGGCCAGTTGCGGGTTGTGTTCCCAGATGTGCCATTGCTCGGAGGTGGTCACGGGCACCTTGACGGCGGCCCGTACCCGATCCAGCAGCACGATCAGCGCTTCCGGAGTGATTTCCTCGCGGAACAGCGCCTCGTTGCCCACCACTACCCGCACTACGCTGCGGGAGCTGTTGGCGATTTCGATGGCGCGCTGGATCTCGCGCTCGTTGCGCTCAAGGTCCGGACTGATCCAGATCCCCAGGGTCACCCGCAGGCCGAATTCTTCCGCCAGCTTGGGGATATCCCCCAGGGTGCCGTCGACCGAGTAGGTACGGATGTTGTCCGTCAGCTTGCTCATGATCGCAAGGTCCTGACGCATTTGATCGTCGGTCGGATACTGGTCTTTCTGTGGGTACTGGCCTTGCTGGAACGGCGAGTACGAAAAACCGGAGATCTGCTCGGGCCAGTTAGGGGCATTGACCGGGCGGTTGATCAGCGCCCAGAAGCCGGTGAACAGCGCGGCGATTGCCAGCACCACCACCAGGTTGAGTCCAAATTTACGCGATGACATGGCTATTTCGGGTTCCAAAGGGTGTGGAACGAAAAGAGGTGTCGGCCTGCGCCGAACGGCGCGCATCCTACACTGGCCTTTCACCGACCGTACAGCAAGCCGGGAAAAACCGGACATTGGGCAGTGCAACTCGTCGTAAGTTCTCTTACTTGTAGCTTGTAGTTTAAAACTTGTCGCTGTGTAGCCCTATAATGCGCGCCGGTTTTTGGGGTAATGGTCATGAGTACAGAAGATCCACGGTTTGCCGGCGTCGCCCGCTTGTATGGCATTGAAGGCCTGGAGCGCCTGAAGGCGGCCCATGTGGCCATCGTCGGCGTGGGCGGGGTGGGTTCGTGGGCGGCGGAAGCCATCGCTCGCTGTGGCGTGGGCGAGATTTCGCTGTTTGACCTCGATGATGTATGCGTCAGCAACAGCAACCGCCAGCTGCATGCGCTGGACAGCACCGTGGGCAAGGCCAAGGTCGAGGTCATGGCCGAGCGCCTGAAAGGCATCAACCCGGATTGCACCGTGCACGCGGTGGCGGACTTCGTGACTCGCGAGACGATGGCCGAGTACATCACGCCCAATATCGATTGCGTGATCGACTGCATCGACAGTGTGAACGCCAAGGCCGCACTGATTGCCTGGTGCAAGCGGCGCAAGATCCAGATCATCACCACCGGCGGCGCGGGCGGGCAGATTGATCCGACGTTGATTCAGGTGTGTGACTTGAACCGTACGTTCAATGACCCGCTGGCGTCGAAGGTGCGCTCCACGTTGCGTCGCGATTATGGCTTCTCCCGCACTGTGACCCGCCATTACAGCGTGCCCTGCGTGTTCTCCACCGAACAGCTGCGTTACCCGAAGCCGGACGGCAGCATCTGTTTGCAGAAGAGTTTTGTCGGGGATGGCGTGAAGCTGGACTGCGCCGGCGGGTTTGGCGCGGTGATGATGGTGACTGCGACCTTCGGCATGGTGGCCGCGACCAAGGCGGTGGACAAGATAGTGGCCGGGGTGCGCCGGCCTGCTGACAGAGTTCAGGCAACACCGATCTCTGCACCCTAAAAAGATCATAATGTGGGAGCGGGCTTGCTCGCGAAGGCGGAGTGTCAGTCACCAGACAGGTCGACTGATACACCGCCTTCGCGAGCAAGCCCG
>NZ_JBYSWF010000131.1:0-7558 GCF_058780865.1 Pseudomonas sp. GP01-A4 | reverse complement strand
GTTATTACTCGTGGCTCTTGGGCGATAACAGTTGGTAGCGACCATGCCGTGAACGACAATATTTCGAAGGTCACAGGCTTCTATCCAGATGTTTGAGCAGTACTTGGATCCAGTGGGGTCCAATGCGTACTGTCGACCGCCGAGCAAACCGATCAACTGCCCATCTAGGGTGCAGTTTTTAAGCCCAACATCGTCAACCGACCCATCAGAAATTGGATCGATGATAATCGCAGAGTAGCCGCCCGTGAATTTGATGCCTGAGATCACAATATTCTTGGCGTTAACTACTCTGAAAAAGGCCTGCTTGGTAGTGTTGCCCCAGATTAATTCCGAGCCCGCACCTTCTCCTGTAACGTTCTGACCGGTGCTTAGTGTCACGGCGGAGGTCCGATTCGGCTCCCGCCCTTCCGGGTAGACAGCTGCCGGTCCAATCGGCGCTACCTTGTATCGGCCAGACGGAATATGCACAGGTAGTCCAGTGCTGAAGCAAGCCAGGTACCCGGGGGTATCGTCAGTGATTCCATCGCCCTTGCAGCCGAACTGTTTAAGGGTAAAAGGCGTAGTTTGGCAAAGCTTCCAACGGTAAGTGCCGTTGTCACCAACGATCACGCTTCCTTTATTGTCCGGTGTAGTGACATCGTCGGGATCCCTGCGATAGACACCTCCACCTCCATCTCCAGGCACGTAATATCCAAGCACATAAACCGCATCACTCGCCGTTGTAACGAGTGCCTTAAGTGCTGAGATATTGTCGACGACCTGACTGGTGATACCGGCTGCGTTAATGTTTTCTAGCATTTCCTTTGCTCCTTGCTTATGGGGTTTTGCTTGTTTGCGATGTTCGAAATCTAGCGTTTCCGGCATATTTCTACGATCGTTTTGGGTAATCGATTCCATGGGCGGCGATGATCCGTTCGAAGGCCTTGTTGCCGATCGCCAGCCTGCCGCAGCACTGGCGTCGGGTGATGCCCAGCTCCAGGAAGGCCCGAATCCGCTCTCCGACCGCGACCCTGTCCGCCGGAAAACTAGATTTGGCGCTTTACGCTGCACGCCCGGGTCAGTTGCCAACCCTCTGAACCGTTTAGGCCGGTTCATCGCTGCCTTTGAATCTGGGCCGGTGGTGATCCGGCAAGGGGTGTCGCTAAAGATCGGCGCAGCTTTCGCTGCTGGGCCAAAGTATGCTGGCTTGCGAGTAAAAGTAGCAGTGCTAATTTTGAATGTAAATAGCACTGCTAATAATAATTTCAGCGGACGTAAAAAAACCCGCACGGAGCGGGTCTGGAGCGGCCGGTACTAGGTTTGAATTGCAAGAGGGAAGCGGTGCGCACGGTGCGCACGGTGCGTAGCGGTTGATAGCCTCATTTCAATGTAGTTAGTCGCCCTACAGTTGCGGCTTGGGGTCCTGCAATCGCCAGTAAATAGCAGGAGCTTTTCTATTCATTGGTCATAACTCATTTTAATCCAAGGCTCTTTAAGGAAATTGGCCGCTTCTGACTGCTCAATTGGGTGCTAATTTTTTTAAGCTCTTTTTGCGTTTTATCGTGAGATGCTTTGTCAGACCAGTCTCGATAAAGCTTCGCGAGCCCTTCATATACCACATGGTCCTCGTCCTCTCTTGCATGCGCAATGTAGGGTCGAAGATATTCTATGTTAGATAAGATAAAATAATGCTCGAGTTTATAGCAAAGTTCTTCGTCAGTAATTCCGGAGTATATATAGTGAGCGAAGTTTTCAATATCATTCAGTACGAGTACTAGGCAATTGTAGAATGGAATAGCTTCGTCGCTTTGATACCAGTCAAGCCAATCTTGGTTAAATGTTGAGCCTGCGCGTGAGAGGCCGACTATTTTGCCAGTAAAATCAGGGCTCTCTTTGTATGAGCTATCTTGGAAAGCTTGGTTCGTTAACGCTTCAATGCTCCGAAGCTTTCGGTCTAATATGGAAATACTTAACGCAATTGTTTCGCGCTTGAATCGAATTTTTGCTTCTTCTTTGAATGCTTTCAGTTGGTAAATTGCGACGCCCGCGCCCAGCAGGATTAGGGGCCAAGAAACAAAATAAGCGAACTCTGCATAGGGTCTGTACTCGGTAATAAAGTCCATAATTAAGCATGCTTCCTTGAGATTTTTATAGCTTGTCTAAACGGATAATTTGACATCTCGACTTAATTCAGCGCGAGTACATCGCCCACCAAAATACATGACCCAGAATCGATACCTGCTGCTCTTGAATCTGCTGGAAGGTGTAATCCTCGTCTGGATGCTCATCACGATTGAAGCTGCGCAGTCGAATCCCTATGGGGATGCGGTAGACCTGCTTCACGCGAAGCTGACCGTTATGGTTGATGGCGTACATCTCTCCATCGACTATATCGCTGAGAGAGTTTTTCCCTACGTTCACTCCTACGGTTGCGCCGTCGCGTAGCACGGGCACCATGCTGTTGCCGCCGACCTTCACGCATTTTGCGTTGCTGAACTGAACGCCATTTTGGCGCAGGTCCTTCTTGTTGAAGCGCAGACGTGAATTAGCGCTTTCCTCAATAGCAAATCTGCCAGATCCGGCCGCCAATTCGACTTCATGAAGGAAAGGAACGTATACCTCATCATCATCGAGCGGGGTTTCATCGTCCCAAGTCTCGATACTTCCTAATTTTGCGCTTTGCTGGATGCGCTCCGGATGCACGCTGGCAACAGTGGATAACAGTCGAGAGCTGACTTCGCCTGCATCGAAGTTGAGCGCCTTGGCGAGCTTTAGCAGTGCCTCCACATTTAACGGCACCTTCCCCGTGGCGTATTGGCTGAATGCACTTTGTCCAGACCATCCGCACGCTTCGGCAACGTCCGCCTGAGTCAGGCTGCGCCCGGCAGCTTTGGCGGCTGCTTTCCGCTGTTCATAGATGGCCTTGAGCCTAGCGCTTTCGGCGACTTCTTCGGTGGTAAGGGGGCGGCGTATTTTCATACGAGCAAGAGTATTAGCAGAGCTGATATCTTTGCAAATAGCGCTGCTATTATTAAGTTGCTGATAAAAATCAGCGCTACTACTATGCATGGCAGATATAAAACCGTGGAAACTCCATGAAAAAGATCCCCTTGAGCAAATACCTAGAAGAGAACGGCACTCAAGCCGCGCTTGCTGCTGCTCTCGGCGTGAACCAGAGCGCGATCTCGCAAATGGTTCGAGCCGGCAGAAGCATCGAGATCACCCTTCATGACGACGGGCGTATCGAGGCTAATGAGATTCGTCCGATCCCAGCACGCCCGAAGCGCACAGCAGCCTGAGGCTTTTATTGCTGACTGCCTGAACAAATGATCGCCTCTGCACCTGCAGGGCGCCACGTAAAGAATTTCGAGGTGTTACATGCAGGAATTGATGAAGGCGATCTATGACGTCGTGGATGAGCATGGGGCAGGGCGCATTGCAGAGGGCGCCAGCTTCTCCTCGAAGACGCTGCTTTCCCAGAAGGCGAACCCGGACTACGACAGCCACAAGCTGAACGTCCAGGAGCTGCACAGGATTATGAAGTTCACGCGGGACTTCCGCCCGCTGAAAGCGTGGGCCGAGGCTTTCGGTTTCGACCTAGTGCCAAAGGAAAAGCCCGAGGGCATCAACCTCAACACTGCGCTGCTGCGCCTGCACGCCGATCTAGCTGACGTGACCCGCCTTGCCTTCGACGCCCAAGCCGATGGCTGCGTTTGCACTCGCGAGAAATCCGAACTGCTCAAAGAGGCTGAGGAGGTGATCGTCAGCCTGGAAGTTTTCAAGCAGTCGGTGAAGGCGGCCTGAATTACAGATACAAAAAAGCCGACGTACGAGGTCGGCTTTTTCTACAGCGGTAAACAACTGGAGCGAATCATGCACCAACACACCGAGTCGATCAATAGCCCCAACAATCTCGCGCCACGTTTTTCGCAATCTGAAAACGTGGCGCGCACGATGTCTTTGCGTGAAATCGCCGATCTGACCGGCAAGCGGCACGACAACGTCAAGGCAGATATTCGCAACATGCTTGCTGACCTCAAAGAAGATGTCCTGACTTTTCAGGGTATCTATTTGGACAGTATGAACCGGCAGCAAACCGAATATCTGCTAGACCGGGAACACACTGACTGCCTCCTGACCGGCTACAGCGCAGCAATGCGTATGGTGGTGATAAAGCGCTGGCGTGAGCTTGAAGGTAGTCGCGTCATTGCAACGCTACCTGACTTCTCCAATCCGGCAGCAGCCGCGCGCGCCTGGGCTGATGAGGTGGAGCAGAAACAAGCGGCTGAGCAGGCTCGCCTACAACTCTCCGTGGAGGTTCAGGCCCAGGCCACCAAGATCCACTCCCTGGAGAACCTGTTCAAGGACCGGGCAGCGAGTCAATGGCACAACCGCCCGCCAGATGGAACGGACAGAAGCGAACCACTCCGCAGCGGAGCAGGCCGCCCAGATGGTTTTGGCCAAACGGCAAGCAGGTGACCGCAATGAATACCTCTGAAATGAACGACCAGCAGGTCGCTGGTCTGGCCGCCGCCATCTGCGCCACAGCCGAGGCCATGGGCCAGGAAATGAACCCCGGCACCGCCGCGATGATGGCCGAAGACCTTTGCGCCTACCCGGTGCCCGTTGTCAAAGCAGCGCTCAAGGCCTGCCGCTTTCCTGGGTGAGAAGACCTTGGGGGAGGTGGCGCTGGAGCTGCTGGCGGAGAACGAGGCGCTGCGGTCCGATATTCAATCCTGGCGCCTCAGCATCGAGGCCGAGCGCAACGTGCATAAATTGTCGCTGAAGGGCATCCAGGATGAGCTTGACCGCCTGAAGGGGCTTGGCTTCGCCGAAGAACTGGCGGTGCTGCGCAAGAGTGCCGCTCGGTATCAGTGGTTGCGCGAGGCTCGTAGCGGCTACATCGAGGTCGTGGAATGGATCGGCCCGCACGCGACAGGGATGACTGGCGAAGACCTTGACTCGCTGCTCGACGCTGCCATGGGCATGGGGGGGCGGTCATGACTGACAAGATCAGCGTCAACTGCCAGGCCATGCTCTCTGACCCAGTTAGATAGCTCCATGATGGAGGCTTCGAGGGCCAGCTGGTTTTCGTAGAGCTTGGAGAGCAGGGAAGGGAGCAGGTCTGAGTTGGGCATCGGCGTTCGCCGCTCACCGGTAGGCATGTAGGTGTATGGCCCGGTGTCGCCGTCGAACGGCTCGACGATGTGGATAGCGACGCCCAAGCGCTTGGTAGCTGTAGGCGATTGGCCTGGGCTTGTAACCGATCGGCGCCGCTTCTTCGATCTGGCCGCCGCTGGCCAGGAACTGGGCGACCTGGGCCGCCAGTTCATCCGAGGCCGGGCACCGAATTGATATCTAATTGCCATCATTCCGATACAATCGCGCCCGGCTGAGCATCAGCTATGCCAATGAAGGCGCAACGGAGTGATGGTATGAAGATGGGGAAGGTGGCGGGCGCCACACTACTTGCAGCAATGACGTTCCTGGGCGGCTGCGCGAGTATCGTGAGCGATAGCAAGCCAAAGGTTGGGCTGTACAGCCTGCCTACAAATGCCAACTATGTAATCAAAGACAGCAAGGGCAGCGTGCTACTGAAGGGGGTTACGCCCGGCACGGCACTTTTGGAGACGAGCCGAGGCTACTTTCAAAGCCAAAGCTATACAGTCACCTTCCAAAAGGACGGTTACACCGAGACGACAGTTCCCCTGAAATCTACAGTGAGCGGCTGGTATTGGGGGAACCTGCTGATTGGCGGTTTGATCGGTATGCTGATCGTAGATCCGCTGACAGGCGCCATGTACACATTGCCAGAAGACGCGACAGGAAACCTTTCTGCTGTTGCATTACCTCAAGCCTCGCTGCTACCAATGCCTAGCGCTCCACAGTAAATACGATCTCAAAAAAAGCCCGCACATAGTCGGGCTTCTTGGTCTTAGATAAGGCCTCTGAGAGGAGAGCGCTATACCCTTAGGCCCAGCCTCTCACACTTCATTCTAGCCATGGTGTTGTTTCGCGCAGGATTGGTAGTTTGTCGCTAGTTGTCGCCGCGAGGCAGGAACATTCATAGCACTTGTCTGTCATAGCCCCCGTAGATACTTTCGCATTGACCACCACGCAGACGGCATACCCGAATCTGCGCCCGAGGAAGCCGTCATAGGCTTGTATCGGTTCGCTCAAGTAACGTTACTTATTTGCCTCTTGATCTGGCTGGTTCTGTGCCAGGTTTGCCTGGATCGTTTCTTTATAATCGAATGGATAAAGGCCGAATAGCATGAGTGATTGAGGGAACGGCAGTGTTGATCATCAAGGGCTTAATCAGAATGGAGCGGTTATGACACGAGCATGGAAGATTTCAGCATTTCTCTGGTTGGGGCTCCTCAGCTCCTGCACGATGACAGGGCCAAAATTCGCGCCACTTGAAAACGTGGATTCTCAATATGGTGTTCTCTATGTCTACCGGCCCAGTAATTACGATATGGGCCTAATGACCGCCTTGATTTCTTTGGACGGAAAGCAGATAGCATCTCTAGAGAACGGCGGTTATGTAGCCGTGCCTGTTGCGCCAGGTGAGCACACGATCACCCAGAAATGGAAGGCCGGAATCTTGGGCAATTCCGATCTTGAGGGCGGTACCACGACCACTGTCGTCGATGTTAAACGCTCAGATGCCTCCTACGTTAGCCTCACATCCAATAGCACGAGAGTGCAGGCAAAACGATTCAATGCCGTCGCTGTTGACCTGCAGTGGCAGCTCAATAAAGTGTCTGCAGATCAGGCATTGCCCGAGATTTCTCAATGTAGAAAGGTTGAGGCGATCTAGCCCGACGGCGGGCGATATCTAGGTAAGCGGATGGCGAACACACCTTTACACCGCACCCACGTCGTAAGCGTTTGGCGAATCCACCTTACGGCTTTGTAACGAACATACCGTGTAGCAGCTTGGGTGATCGGGAATCGAGTGGCCGGATCTCAGAGCTTGGCTAGCTGCAATCTTGTCTGCAATTGACCTACGCACTCACCCGCAATGCTCCTCACAGCTGGATCAACCCATGGCTTTAGAAGCTCATGTTCGCGAATCAAGCCCAGCTGTAGTAGTACGCTGACAGCGGTCGTGTAAAGCGGCCCTAGGCTTCCGTCTGCAATTTTGATAGCTATACCCAGGCCGCGACTACGAATCCCAATTGTGTAGACCCCATCTACGCCGACCTTAGCAATGCAATCGCCATTAGATGCGAGCGCTATGGCCTGATCACAACGACCCGTACCTGACACCATCTCGGGGTGGGAAGCCATCGCGGAAGCAATCGAAGACAATGCATTATCGTGATCACTATCAATGCCCGACTCGCCGGTGGCAAGACGCGCCCAGAGCAACGCAAGGCGCGACAATGGCATGCCGTAGTTTGGAGCACTGCAACCGTCTATTCCAGACCAAAGCTGGTTTGACGGGAGGTCTGCCAGCATCGCAATGCCTTGACGGATATCCACTTGGAGAGGGTTGCGGATTCCACGCCATTCGGACACTCAGCCCACGCTGATCCGGACACCTGTTCCACGCTCATTCGGACAGGCAGTC
>NZ_JBYSWF010000130.1:0-8253 GCF_058780865.1 Pseudomonas sp. GP01-A4 | reverse complement strand
CAGTCAAGATATCCGGTGACTGACACACCGCCTTCGCGAGCAAGCCCGCTCCCACAGTTTGATTGCATTTCAAGTTGGGGTTTTGGGGGCTTGCAGGTGCTCGGTTGGAAAAGCCTTGGCATAAACCTGGCAAACCTTCAGCACCTGCTCATCCGCAAACCGCGCCCCCACCACATGCAGCCCCACCGGCAACCCATTGGCCGCCAACCCGCACGGCACCGACGCCGCCGGTTGCTGGGTCAGGTTGAAGGGATAGGTAAACGGCGTCCACTCCATCCATTCCCCTAGTCCCGAACCCGGCGGCACATTGTGCCCGGCCTCGAACGCGGTGATCGGCATCATCGGCGAAACCAGCACATCGTAATGCTCATGGAATGCCGCCATGCGCGCCACGAGCGCTGCCCGTGCTTCCAGCGCAGCGCTGTAATCGCTGAGGCTGATCTGCTCGCCCAGTCGGGCAATGCGCAGCAACCCCGGGTCCATCAATTGCCGCTGCGCATCGCTCAGCGGCCCGGCCAGGCGTGCTGCACCGGCAAACCATAAAGTATTGAACACCTCCAGCGGATCACTGAACCCCGGATCAATCTGTTCAACCTGCGCGCCCAGCTGCACCAGGCCTTCTACCGCCTGGGCGACCACCCTGGCCACTTGCGGGTCCACATCGACATAACCGAAGTTCGGGCTATAGGCGATACGCAGCCCCTTCAAATCAGCCCCGGCGTGCAACCATGGCGTGGTCCGGGGCGCGCCGATCAAACCATCCCGCGCATCCGGTTGGGCGATGGTTTGCAGCATCAGCACCGAGTCTTCCACGGTGCGGGTCATCGGCCCCAGGTGCGACAGAATCGTCATCGAACTGGCCGGCCATTGCGGCACATAACCGAAGGTCGGCTTGATGCCGAAGGTGCCGGTGAAGGCACAGGGGATCCGGATCGAGCCGCCGGCATCGCTGCCCTGGTGCAGCACGCCGAGGTTCAAGGCCGCCGCCGCACCGGCACCACCGGACGAACCGCCCGCCGTCATGCGCGTGTCCCACGGGTTGCGGGTAATGCCATACAGCGGGTTATCGGTGACGCCTTTCCAGCCGAATTCCGGTGTGGTGGTCTTGCCCAGCAATACCGCGCCGGCCTTGCGCATGAAGGCCGAGAAGGGCGCATCCACATCCCATCGACCCTCGGCGGATGTGGTACGCGAACCCTTGCGCGTCGGCATGCCGATGGTCTGCGTCAGATCCTTGATGGACGCGGGCACCCCGTCCAGGGCCCCGCACGGCTGGCCCTTGAGCCAGCGCTGTTCCGAATTCCGCGCCGCCTTCAAGGCGCCTTCCGGGTCGACGTGGCAGTAGGCGTTGACCGCCGGGTTGTAGCGTTCGATCCGCAGCAATGCGTCTTCGGTGACCTCCACCGGCGACAGGCTTTTATCCCGATAGCGGGCCAGCAGCTCAACTGCGGTCAGGTTGGCGATATCCGTCATGCCGCTTTACCTCCTTGCGCCGCGTTGACCATGGCCCGCAGCAACACCGCGCAGCCCGCCGCCAGGTCATCCGGCGCGGCGTTCTCGATTTCGTTATGGCTGATGCCGCCTTCGCACGGCACAAAGATCATTCCGGCCGGGCCCAGTTCGGCGACGAAGATCGCGTCATGCCCGGCGCCGCTGACGATGTCCATATGGCTCAGGCCCAGGCTGCTCGCGCCATCACGCACGGCGTTGACACAGGCAGGGTTGAAATCCAGCGGCGGGAAGTCGGCAGTGGGTGTCAGCTCAAAGCTCAAGCCGTGTTGCTCGGCGGTGGCTTCGATCACCTGGCGCACTGCGTCGACCATCGCTTGCAGCTTGTCGGCGTGCAGGTGGCGCAGGTCGATGGTCATGTGCACCTGGCCGGGAATCACGTTGCGCGAGCCGGGATGCAGGCTCAGGCAACCGACGGTGCCGCAGGCGTGGGGTTGTTGTTCGTGGGCGATGCGATTAACCGCGCTGACCACTTGCGCCGCGCCTACCAGTGCGTCCTTGCGCAGGTGCATTGGCGTCGGGCCCGCGTGGGCTTCGACGCCAGTGAGGGTCAGGTCGAACCACTTCTGGCCCAGGCAGCCCATGACCACGCCGATGGTGGTGGCCTGGTCTTCCAGCACCGGACCCTGCTCGATATGCGCCTCGAAATAAGCGCCCACCGGATGGCCCAGCACGGCGCGGGAGCCGGCGTAGCCGATGCGCTGCAATTCAGCGCCTACCGACAGCCCTTGCTCGTCCTGCTTGTCGAGGGTTTCCTGCAGGTCGAACTTACCGGCGAACACCCCGGAACCCATCATGCACGGCGGGAATCGCGAGCCTTCTTCGTTGGTCCACACCACCACTTCAATCGGTGCTTCGGTCTCGATGTTCAAATCATTGAGGGTGCGGATCACTTCCAGGCCGGCCATCACGCCGTAGCAACCGTCGAACTTGCCGCCGGTAGGCTGGGTATCGATATGGCTGCCGGTCATCACCGGCGCCAGTGCCGGATTACGCCCGGCACGGCGGGCAAAGATATTGCCGATGGCGTCGACGCTGACGCTGCATCCGGCGGCTTCGCACCATTGCACGAACAGGTCGCGGGCCTGGCGGTCGAGGTCGGTGAGGGCCAGGCGGCACACGCCGCCCTTGGGTGTGGCGCCGAGGCGGGCGAGGTCCATCAGCGATTGCCACAGGCGCTCGCGGTTGATCAGCGGGGCGTTGCTCTGGAGCGGTTGCGCAAAACTATTCATCAGCAGTCTCCGGTCAGGCACTCAGGGCCAGGTAACGGTTCTTGATCGTCGGGTCGGCGCGGAAGGCTTCGGCACTGCCTTCGTACACCACGCGGCCCTGTTCGAGGACGTAATGGCGGTCGGCGAGCTTGTCGCAGACCATCAGGTTCTGTTCCACCAGCAGCACCGGCAGGCCGTCTTCCTTGACCTTGCGCAGGATCTTCACCAGCTCGTCGACGATCACCGGCGCGAGGCCTTCGGTGGGCTCATCGAGGATCAGCAGCTTCGGATCGTTGAGCAGCGCGCGGGCGATGGCGAGCATCTGTTGCTCACCGCCGGACAGCGCGTGGCCGGCGTTTTTACGGCGCTCCCTGAGGCGCGGGAACATGCCGTACACGTCTTCCATCTGCCAGCGGCTGGTCTTGCGCACGGCAATGCGCAGGTTTTCCTCCACCGTGAGCAGGCGGAAAATCCCGCGGTTCTCCGGCACCAGCGCCAGGCCCTGGCGGGCGATTTCGAAGATTTTCTGTCCCACCAGCGGCTGGCCGTTGAAGTGAATCTGGCCCTGGCGCGGGCAGATAATCCCGAGGATGCTACGCAGGGTGGTGGTCTTGCCGGCACCGTTGCGCCCCAGCAGGGTCACCAGTTCGCCAGGGTTGACGGTCAGGGACACGCCTTCAAGGACGTGGCTCTTGTCGTAGTAGGAATGGATATTGTCGACGGTCAGCATCAGGCGGCTTCTCCCAAATAGGCGGTGCGCACGCGCTCGTCGGCGCGCACGAATTCCGGTGTGCCTTCCACCAGGATCTGGCCGTGACTCATCACGGTGATGCGTTGGCTGATGGACATGACGATGCTCATGTTGTGCTCGATCAGCAGCACGGTATGGTCGCGGCCGAGGTCGCTGATCAGTTGGGTCATGATCGGGATGTCGTCGATGCCCATGCCCGAGGTGGGTTCGTCGAGCATCAGCAGTTTGGGTCTGGAGCAGATCGACATGCCGACTTCCAACACCCGCTGCTGGCCGTGGGACAACTCGCCGGCCAGGGTGTCGGCGCGGGCGGTGAGTTGCAGGCGTTCCAGCACCTGGTCGGCCATTTCCAGGTGTTCGCGCTTGCTGTCGACCCGGCGCCAGAAGTTCAGGGCGCGGGCGCCGTCGCGGCCCTGGGCGGCCAGGCGCAGGTTCTCGCGCACGCTGAGGTTCTGGAACAGGCTGGTGAGCTGGAACGAGCGGGCCATGCCCAGGCCGACGCGGCCGTGGGCCGGTTTGCGCATCAGGTTCTTGCCGTCGAAATGAATTGCTCCGGCGGTGGCCTGGCGCTCGCCGGTCAGGCAGTGGAACAGGCTGGTCTTGCCGGCGCCATTGGGGCCGATGATGGTGTGGATGGTGCCGGCTTCGACCTTGAGGTTGACACCGTTCACCGCGTGGAACGCACCGTAGGCCAGTTCCAGGTTCTTGGTTTCCAGCAGGATGCTCATGACAGCTTCTCCTTGGTCACAACGTCGGCCTTGCGGCTGCCGCGCACACGGTCGAACAGGGTCGACAGACCACCCCACAAACCGCCGCGCATGAAGATCACCACCAGGATCAGGATCACCCCCAGCAGCATCAGCCAGCGCGGCCACAGATCGGAAAGGAAGTCCCCCAGCAGCACGATGGAACCGGCGCCCAGCAACGAGCCGAACAGCGAGCCGGTGCCGCCGACGATGGTCATGATCAGGATGTTTTCGGACATCGCCAGGTCGATGTTCGACAGCGGCACAAAGTGCAGCAGCATCGCGTACAGCGCCCCGGCAATCCCGGTGACGGCGCCGGACAACACGAACACCAGGATCTTGAAGTGGCGGGTGTCATAGCCGATGGCCGAAGCGCGGGTTTCGTTTTCGCGAATCGCCATCAGCGTGCTGCCGAATGGAGAGGCGATCACCCGGCGGGCGCCGATGAAGATCAACAGGAACAGCACCGCGACAAACCCGTAGAACGCACGGGCATCGGTGAGGGACAACAGCACCGTGTCACCGATGCGGATTTCCGGGCGCGGCACGCTGAGCAGGCCGTTGTCGCCGCCGGTCCAGTCGCTCAGGGTGTAGGCGACGAAGTAGGCCATCTGGCTGAAGGCCAGGGTCAGCATCACGAAGTAAATGCCGGTGCGGCGGATCGCCAGGGCGCCCACCAGGAAAGCCAGGAAACCACCGGCGACGGCGGCACCCAGCAGTGCGCTGAACAGCCCCAGTTGCAGGTGAATCATCAACAGCGCCGCGCAGTAGGCGCCGGCCCCGAAGAAGATGCCTTGGCCGAACGACAGCAGCCCGGTGTAACCCAGCAGCAGGTTGCAGGCGAGGGCGGCCATGGCAAAGATCAGGATCTCGGTGGCCAGGGTCGCCGAGGGCAGAATCAACGGCAGGCCGATCAATACCACGAGCACCAACAGCAGCATGTAGCGCGACTGGGTCTTGGCGAACGGCAGGGGATTTTTCTCGCTCATGTCAGGCTCTCCCGAACAGGCCGTAAGGACGCACCAGGATCACCACGGCCATCGCACCGTAGATCATCAGGCTCGCGCCCTGGGGCCAGAGTGTGGTCATCAGGCTTTGCACCACGCCGACCAGCAGGCCGCCCACCAGTGCACCGCTGAAGGAACCCATGCCGCCAATCACCACCACCACGAACGCCACGCCGAGGATTTCCGGGCCGACAAAGGGCTGGGCGCCGCGCAACGGGGCGAACAGCACACCGGCCACACCGGCGAGGGCCACGCCGAGGGCGAAGGTCATGGAGAACAGGCGGAAAATGTTGGTGCCCAGCAGGGACACGGTTTCCGTGCTTTCACTGCCGGCCCGCACCAGGGCGCCGAAGCGCGTGCGTTCCAGCAGCAGCCACAGGCCAAGGCCAACGAGGCCGGAGAACACGATCAGGAACAGGCGGTAGTAGGGGTAGACAAAATCGCCCACCACCAGCACCCCGCGCAGCAATTCCGGTACGGCGACACTCTTGCCCACCGGGCCCCAGATCATCACGCTGGCTTCCTGGATGATCAGGGCAATCCCCAGGGTCACCAGAATCTGGAACATGTGCGGCAAGTGATAAATCCGCTGGATCAATAATCGCTCGATCACCCAGGCCAGCGCGGCCACCACCAGCGGCGCGATCAGCAGTGCCAGCCAGAAGCTGCCGGTGAGGCTGACGGCGGTGTAGCAGATGTAGGCGCCCAGCAAAAAGAACGCACCGTGGGCGAAGTTGACGAAGTTCAGCAGGCCGAAAATGATCGTCAAGCCGACCGCGATCAGGAAGTAGATCATCCCAAGGCCCAGGCCGTTGAGAATCTGGAACAGGTAAAGATTAAGCATGCAGGAACCCTCGGCAGGTGGCCGCATGAGCGGCCCTGCGCTGTGTCACCAGTAGATTTTCAGCGGATCAGCCGAGCACGCAGCCCGTGGCTTCCACCGGCGGGAACGACTGGCCGGAGCTGAGCACCTTGGCCAGATCGTCCTTGTCGGCCATGTCGCCTGCGGCCTTGCCCACCAGCAGGTAGTAGTCCTTGATCACCTGATGGTCGCCGGCGCGGATCGACTCCTTGCCGGTGGGGCCTTCGTAGCTCAGGCCCTGCATGGCTTTGGCCACGGTCGGCCCGTCGAAACTGCCGGTGGAGATGATGGTTTCGAGCATGACCTTGGTGCTGATGTAGTCGGCGGCCAGCGGGTAAGTGGGGTTGATGCCGTATTTGGCCTTGGTGAGTTTCACCAGGTCACGGTTGAGCGGGGTGTCGACCTGATGCCAGTACTGAGCGCCGAGGTACACACCTTCCAGTACGTCACTGCCCAGCTCCTGGAACTGGTCGAGGCCGGCGGACCACACCAGCAACACTTTCATGCGCTCCTTGATACCGAAGTTCACCGCCTGGCGCAGGGTGTTGGACGACTGGCTGCCGAAGTTCAGCAGCACCAACACGTCGGGTTTGGCGGCGATGGCATTGGTCAGGTAGCCGGAGAACTCCTGCTCCTGCAGCGAGTGGTAGCTGTTGCCGGCGTGTTCCAGGCCATGCTCGGCCAGCACCGATTTGGCGCCTTCGAGCAGGGCTTCGCCGAACACGTATTGCGGGGTGATGGTGTACCAGCGCTTGGCGTCGGGCAGCAGCTTGATCAGCGGCACGAGGGTCTCGCGGATCGCGCCGTAGGTCGGCACCGACCAGCGGAACGTGGCGCTGTTGCAGTCCTTGCCGGTGACTTCATCGGCGCCCACCGGGGTCATGAACACGCCACCGGCCTTGCTCACTTCCTTGGCCACCGCGAGTGCCGAAGACGACAGGGTACAGCCCTGGAAAAAGCGTGCGCCGTCCTGCTGGATCGCTTCCTGGACTTTACGCACGGCCTTGCCGGCGTTGCCTTCGGTGTCGATCACTTTGTAGACCAGCGGGCGGCCGAGTAACTCGGGATGCTGTTCCACCGCGAGGCGTGAACCCATGTCGGCAAATTTGCCATAACTGGCAAAGGCGCCAGACATGGACTTGAGGCCGTAAAAGGTAAAAGGCTCGGCGGCGAATGCAGAACGCACGCTCAGCGGGAGGCTGAGGGCGGCGGCTGCGGTGAGACTGGCTTTCAACAACGTACGACGCTGCATGGGGTGACTCCCTGGATTAGTTATTGGCAGGAGTGGCAATGGCGATACGGTGGAGCACGGCCTGTGGGCAGGCCTTTTATTGGTGGAGGGTGCGGCTTAGTGGTTGTGGTCGAACTCCAGCAGAAAGTGCGGGCTGACTTCACCTTCAAGGGCGGTCATGTGGTGTTCGGCGTCGCACATGTGTTCGTGCATCAGGCTGCGTACGGTGGCTTCGTCTTCGGCCCGGAAGGCGATCAGCAGTTGTTTGTGGTAGTCGAGGTTGGCGGCGTCGAATTGCTTGCGCTTGGGTTTGTAGGCTTTTTTCAGCACGACCAGGTCACGCAGCAGGTCGTTGAGGAATTGCGCCATGAAGCTCAGCAGCGGGTTGGGGCAGGCCTTGGCCAGCAGGTTGTGGAATTCCAGTTCGGCGATGCGTTGTTCGCGTTGGCCGGCTTCGCTGTCTTCGGGGGCGCTGCAGAAATCGACGTTGTCCTGGAGGGCGCGGTAGTCGTCTTCGCTCAGGCGGCCCAGGACCGAGACGGCGAGTTCGACTTCGATGACTTTGCGCAGCTGGTAGACCTGTTGGCCGTCCAGGTGCTGGAAGTGCAGGTAGTTGCGCAGGGCGCGGCTGGCGGGTTCGGTGCCGGCCTGGTTGAGATAGGCGCCGCCGCTGGGGCCGGTGCGGGTGTTGACCAGGCCTTCGACTTCCAGCGCCTTGAGGGCTTCGCGGGCGGAGCCTTTGGAGCACTGGAAGCTTTCCATCAGTTCGCGTTCGGTGGGCAAGCGGTCGCCGGGCTTCAGGGCGTCGGTGACGATGGAGCGTTTGACCGACTCGACGATCACGTCGGAGAGCTTCTGGCGTTTGCGGCGCAGCGGGCGGCTTAGCATGGTGTTTGATTGATCCTATTAATGCGGATTAATAGTACTTAATAGGGG